>JBGQLF010000011.1:0-23013 GCA_041499985.1 Gemmataceae bacterium | reverse complement strand
GGGCCGGGTCTTGATAGCCGGTGTGCTGGATGACCACGTCGGTCCAGCGCACGTCGCCGCCGCTGCGGCGGATGGCCGGCAAGATCTGCTCATGGACCCGATAACGCCAGCGAATCTCCGCGTGGTTGCGGAACAGCCGCACATGGTCCACCACCGTCGCGGTGCCGGTCACCGGATCGGGCAGGCACAAGCACTTCATCACATAGGCCAGGTTGGCCTGCGGCAGGTCGGCAAACAATTGGCGCAGCTGGACGCGGTTGGCCTCGTCCAGGCGGTCGTCGGCGTCCAGCCAGAAGATCCATTCGCCCTGGGCCTGGCGCACGCTCTCGTTGCGCGCGGCGGCGAAGCTATCCACCCAGGGGAACTCCACCACGCGGGCGCCGAAGCGGGCGGCTACTGCTTGCGTGGCATCGATCGAGCCGGTGTCCACGACGACGATCTCGTCCACCAGGTCGGCCGCGGAGCCCAGGCAAGCGGGCAGATTGGCTTCTTCATTCTTGACGATCAGGCACAAGGACACCCGTGGCCGGGACGGTGCAGCCCCTACCGGCACCAGCGCCGTAGGCGCCACCTCCAGTTCCGCCGGCGCCGGCGGGGGATGATAGCCAACGCAGCGCTCCGGTCCCCATTTCTCCCGGAAGCGCTGGAAATTGTCATGCAGCTGCTGGTGGCAGTCGATGCCGAGGCCGGCAAAGGTTCGGCTGCCAAAATGGTGCACGAAGACATCCAGGGCCACCAGCAGGCGGAAGCCGGCTTCCCGGGCGCGCACACAAAGATCATCGTCATCGAAGAAGCCCAGGCCATAGCGCTCGTCGAAGCCACCGATCTGGTCGAGCACGGCCCGGCGGACGAGCAGGCAAAAGCCCGTCAGCCGCTCCACTTGCAGCGCCTGGCGGAAAGCGGCCTGCCGGCGTCGGGCCGCGAAGGCCGGGAGGTTGGCCACAGCGGTGTAGTCCACGGCCATCTGTTGCGGCGGCGAGGCGTAGTTGGTGACCGGTCCGACCAGGCCGACCCGGGGCCAGTCATGGCGCGACCAGGCAAGCAGCCGGTCCAGCCAACCGTCGGTCACCACCGTGTCGTTATTGAGGAAGACCAGGTCCTGGCCCTGGGCGTAGGCCAGCGCCTGATTGCAGCCGGCAGGGAAGCCCACATTGGCCGCATTGCGGAGAATCTCCACCCGTACGGGTCCGGGCCGTGCCCGGAGGGCCTCCAGGTAAGCAGGTGTGTCATCGGTCGAGCCGTTATCGACCACAATCAGCTCGTAGGGCATGCGCGGGTATGGCGCAACACGCTGTCCAGGCACTGCTGCGTGTAGTCCAGCTGATTGGAGCACAAGATCAGGATCGAGGCCAGCTCCGGGCCTGGTGGCGGCCCGGGCAGCACCGGCGGTTGGGGCGCTCCCACGGCCGCGGAGGCGTTTTCTTCCCGGGCAGCAGCGCGCGGAAGCGTCACCTCGGAATGGGGCATGGGGATCTCCGGAATGGATTTCAGACCCACTCACCTCCCGCGACCGCAGCGGCGGTCGCGGCGGGAGGCCAGCCTCCTCCCTGCCGCAAGCATAGCTCCCAGGAGCCGTCCGTGGCACTTGGCGGACCAGGGAGGCCATACGGTTGGGCCCTGGCCGGTGCTGGCACAGCGGCCGGCCGAGACGCGGGGGCGATCGTCGGCCCCTCCCTGGGTGTGAAGAGTCAGCGGCGCCACTCCACCTTCGGCTCCCTCCTCCGATCGTTGCGCCACAACGGCCTTCCGCGCCGAAAATGCCTCGCCAGCGCAATCCGCGCAACGATCGGTGTCTCCTAGGCGTAACTCCTTTGATACCAGTCTCTTCGGTCTTGCGAGATCGTTGCGCGCCGCGCGCAACGATAGGACTGCACGAAGAGGACTTTCCCTTGCTCCTGTCCCCAATTTCACCCGACTTCACCAATTTCACACCGCTCCCCAGCGGCCGCGAGGATGCCCTCCCCATCACCCAAGCTGCCCGGTAAACGCGGCTGGACAACCGCGTAGGGGGTAGGCTATCCGCGGCCCCCGCCGCAGCTTGGCGCAGTCCAGGTAACGGTGACAAGTCGTGGGCGCCACCGATGACATCGGTCTCCACGCCATCCGCCAGCGCTGCCACTTCCGCGACATCCACACGACGGTCCTGCACCAGCTCGGCCTGGACCAGGATGAACTCAGCTATCTCCATCAGGGCCGGAAAGAACGACTCACGCTTCTCCACGGCAAGGTGATCGAGCGCGAGAGCAGCCACGGGAGTCGGAGCAATTCTCGTGCGACGCAGAAGGATTTCCCCGTTGTTGGGGTGAGGAGTGCTGGCTAAGCTGCTGGGGAGCCAAATGCCTCTCTGAAGGAGTTCTCACCATGTTCTGGCTGCTTGCCACACCGGCATTCCTGTTTGCGGATACACCTGACATTCCGGAGGCAAACCGGCCCGTCCCGGCCAACTTCGTCTTGCTCAATGGCAAGATCTGGACCGGCAACAAGGCTCAGCCGCAAGCCGAAGCGCTGGCCATCTCGCGCGACCGCATCCTCGCGATAGGAGCGAGTGCGGACCTGCGCGCACGGGTCGGGCCACACACGCGCGTTCTCGACCTCAAGGGCCGACTTGTGGTGCCGGGCTTCTATGACAGCCATGTCCACTTGCTCGGCTCGGGTCTGCGCCTGAGTGAAGTGGCTCTGAAGGATGCCAACGATGAAGCGGAATTCGGCCGGCGCTTGCGGGAGTTCGACCGCAAGCTGGCGCGCGATCGCTGGCTGCTCGGCGGTGAATGGGATCACGACCGCACTTTCGGCGGCCAGCTGCCCAGCGCGAACTTGCTGGATAAGTATGTCGCCGATCGGCCGGTGTTTTTGCGCCGCTACGACGGACACATGGCCGTCGTCAATAGTCGGGTGCTGAAGCTCGCCGGAATCACCGCACAGACACCCGACCCACCAGGTGGCATAATCTACCGCAAGCCTGGGAGTCAGGAGCCGAGTGGCGTGCTCCGCGATCATGCGATGGGGCTGGTCGACCGCCTGGTTCCCCCCTCCTCCGACGAAGAAATCGCCGAGGCCGTGCGCGCGGCTCTGGCGGAGGCAGCGCGCAGTGGCGTCACCAGCGTGCAAGACATGGACGGCAGCGGTGCGGCAACGCGACGGAAACTGTTTCGTCTCTATCAGCACCTCGCCCGGTCGGGACAGCTGACCGTGCGGATCGACCTGCGCTGGCCGTTGGCCGAGTGGAGAAACCTGGCCCAGCTCGGCGTCGAGGCCGGCTTCGGTGACGACTGGGTCAAGATCGGCGGCCTGAAGGGCTTCGTGGATGGTTCCCTCGGCTCCAGCACGGCCAAGATGTACGAATCGTTTGTCAACGAGCCCGGCAGCACCGGCGTGTACGTTACCCCGCTCAGCCAGCTCCGCGAAGGGATTCTCGGCGCGGACAAGGCAGGCCTCTCCATTGCGGTGCACGCGATCGGTGACCGGGCCAATGCCGAGCTGCTCGATATCTTCGCCGAGGTGGCCAAGCTGAATGGACCAAGGGATCGCCGGTTCCGCATTGAGCACGCTCAACACATCCGGCCCCAGGACTTCCCGCGCTTCCGCGAGTTGGGTGTCATCGCGTCGATGCAGCCTTATCACGCGATTGACGACGGCCGCTGGGCCGAAGGACGCATTGGGCCGGAGCGCTGCGCGTCGTCTTATGCTTTTCGCTCACTCCTCGATGCCGGGGCCGATCCTGCGTTTGGTTCGGACTGGTCCGTGGCACCCCTGAGCCCGCTGCTGGGGATCGATGCGGCCGTCAATCGCCGGACGCTCGACGACAAGCATCCGGGCGGCTGGTTCCCGGCGCAAAAGATTCACGTCGCCGAGGCGCTCCAAGCGTATACGCGGGCCTCGGCCTACGCGGCCTTCCAGGAAAAATACCGAGGTACTCTGGAAGCGGGCAAGTTGGCGGATCTGGTGGTGTTGTCCCGCGACATTCTCGCGGAGGCCGAGCGTGATCACATTGCGGAAACTGAGGTGCTCCTGACAGTCGTTGGGGGTAAGGCCGTGTTTGAGAAACGGGAATAGGGCCGCAACCTGCACTTCCACAAGAACGTGGACGAGTCTCGTGAGGAATCCGGCTGGCAGACCGATCAGGTGCTCTCTATGGTAGCCTTCGAGCGGTTCGGTCTTGTCTTGGGGGTTGTAGAATCGCTTCCTCCTCAAGTGGTCTCGGCGGCGGACCGATATTCCCTTCTGTCAAGACGACAATGCCCTCCACGAGTGAGCCAACCTTCCCACGAATTCGGCCGCAAGGAAGTGGTCAGACGGCAGCACGGCAGCGCGTCCAAGGAGGGGGACGCCCCACGACGCCGGCCACCGTTGCAGCCCAACCCGCCCTTCCAGTGCGTGTCCCCGCCACGCGGATCCGGCGGGTTGTTCCTGCGGCCGCTTTGAAAGGGGCTCCGGCATCTAGGTGTTGCCTGCGACCGTCTGCATCCTTGACACGACCTCCGAGCTGCTTCCCCCAGACGGCCTTCTGCCACGACCCCGCCGGAGCCCCATTTTTCTTCCGCCTGCCCGCCGCCGCGTAGATTCACCAACGTGGCGTCAGCTTCCCTAGTGTGAGGCCAAACGACGTGTTGTCCGATCGTAGCCACAAGCGTCCTCGCTTGTGGGCTGCCGCATGCCACAAGCTACGCTCAGCCCACAAGCGAGGACGCTTGTGGCTACGATTAAACAAGATGTCCCTTGAGCCTGCACTAGCTTCTCCACCGGCCTCTTGAAAACTCGATGGCAGCGCGTATCCATGTCTCAGACATGATCCACTTGAGGAGTCCTGGTCTGTTCGCCGGGGAGCCGCTGGAGCTCGTTTCTGACATGGAGTGCCGATGAGCACCGTGGAAAGCATTCATGCCCGTGAGATTCTCGACAGCCGGGGCAATCCAACGGTGGAGGTCGAAGTCATCCTCGCCGATGGATCGGTGGGTCGGGCTGCCGTCCCCAGTGGCGCGAGTACCGGCGCCCATGAAGCCCTGGAGCTGCGCGACGGTGACAAGAACCGTTACCTCGGACGCGGCGTGCTGCAAGCGGTACGGCATGTCAACGAGACGCTCGCGGCTGCGTTGATCGGGCAAGATGCGCTGGAACAGGCCGCCCTTGACCGCCAAATGCTGCAACTGGATGGCACCCCTAACAAGGGAAAGCTAGGCGCCAACGCCATCCTGGGCGTATCGCTGGCCGTCGCCCACGCGGCCGCGGCGTCCGCGGGATTGCCGTTATACCGCTACCTGGGCGGGACCAACGCCAAGTACCTGCCCGTGCCGATGATGAACATTCTCAACGGCGGCAAGCATGCCGATAATAATGTCGATTTCCAGGAATTCATGATTATGCCGTTCGGCGCCACCAGCTTCCGCGAAGCCCTGCGCATGGGCGCGGAAGTGTTCCACCACTTGAAGAAGGTCCTCCAGGATCGCGGCCTGAACACGGCTGTCGGCGACGAGGGCGGCTTTGCTCCTAATTTGAAGAGTAGTGATGAGGCACTGGAAGTGTTGGCCCAGGCGATCGAGAAAGCGGGCTACAAGCTGGGTGATCAGGTGGCCATTGCCTTGGATCCGGCTACGACGGAATTGTTTGACGAAGCCAAGAAAAAAGGCAAGACGGGCTACCGCTTCTTCAAGAGCCGGCCGGAGCATGTGGCCAGCTCAGAGGAGATGATCGAGCTCTGGAAGAGCCTCTGTGCCCGCTGGCCGATTCGCTCCCTCGAAGATGGCTTGGCCGAGGACGACTGGGCCGGCTGGCAAAAGTTGACCCGCGAGTTGGGCGACCGAGTGCAGTTGGTGGGCGATGATCTGTTTGTGACCAATACTGCGCGCTTGCAGCAGGGAATCAGTAAAGCGGCGGGCAACAGCATCCTTATCAAGGTGAACCAGATTGGCACGCTGACCGAGACGCTGGACGCGATCGAGCTGGCCCGGCGCAACCGCTACACGACGGTGATCAGCCATCGCAGCGGCGAGACCGAGGATGCCACCATTGCCGATCTTGCCGTGGCGACCAACGCCGGCCAGATCAAGACCGGCTCGGTCAGTCGTACCGATCGTGTCGCCAAGTACAACCAGCTGCTACGCCTCGAGGAGGATCTGGGCAGTGCGGCCCGGTATGGAGCGGAGCTCTGGCCGGCTGAGCGCCGATAGAGTTGTTCAGTCACGCGCTTTGGACAAGCTCGTGGCCAACCAAGACCGCACGTGCATCGATGCCTGGACGTCTTGCCTCTACCTGGTTACCCTGGTTGTTCTTCTGGCTCACCCTGGGGATGGCGGGTGCCCTGCTGGGCGCGGTCGTCTTGGCACCGCTGCTGGAACCCGTGTTGGCGCCGGCACAGGGAGCTTCTCGGCTCGTGGCACTCTTCGCCCACGATGCGACGCTGCGGCGTACCGCGCTGGCCAGCGCGGTCGGGCTAACCGTGACTGCGTGCGTCTTTTTCCTTGGGCCGCAAACGCCGGGGCGCCACTCGAAACTCCCGCCGGCGAATGTGGGAGCTTGAAACTCAACCTTCGGGCGTGTTATGCCCACCTGGCTAACGGAAGACCCCAGCCCTGTCTATCTGCTGCTTGGAATCATCGCGCTGGCATTCTTCGTGGCTTACTGGGTGAAACGCCAACGGAAGTACCTCGTCGGCGTCGGCATTGTCACTGCTCTCGTCGGCATCGTCGCGCTGATCGATCACCTGGTCGTCACGGACCGTGAACAGATCGTGCACCACCTCGGTGAGATGGCCGAGGCGGGTTCCAACCGCGATCTGGATCGTGTCTTCAGGCATTTCTCGGCAGAATTCCGGCACCAAGGCCATGACAAGAGCAGCTTCCGCCAGGCTGCGGAGCGCGCCATCCGACAGCACAATGTGCGTGATTTCCGCATCTGGGACCTCGAACCCGTCGAAATCTCCTCGGAGACTCGCACCGCCAAGGCCGCCTTCAAGATCAAGTTCCAGAGTGATCTCAGCCGGGGAGCAGACTTTTTCTTGTGCCGCGCCGAATTCGTTCTCGATCCAGACGGGCAATGGCGCCTGAAAGGCTTCCAGATATTTAATCCCTTCGTCAACACCGACCAGCCGCTTCAGATTCCAGGCCTGTGATGGCTAGAGGCGCCACTGCCAGCTGTTCATGTGCTCCAGATTCGTGTGGTGGGTCAGGTTGAATTGCAGCGGCGTCACGGTGATATAGCTTTCATTCAGAGCAGTAACATCGGTATCGGGATGCGGGTCGGGGCAGCCGAAGCCCGGCTTGGTCCAGAAATAGACCCGGCCGCGCGGATCGACGCGCCGGTCGAACGTTTCGACATATGGTGCCACATTCTGGGGTACCGTGCGGACCCCTCGCACTGGGCCCTTGTCCAGGCTGGGAATATTGACATTAAAGAGCGTGCCTGGTTCTGGCCGGTGTGCGAGGATTTGTTCGATGACCCGTCGAGCGAGCTCGGCGGCGCGCGGGAAATCGAGCTTCGGCTTGGTGTACTCCAGGGACACCGCAATGCTGGTCTGGCGGAAGAACGCGCCCTCGATGGCGGCGGCGACCGTGCCCGAGTAGAGCACATTGATCCCGGCGTTGGAGCCGGCGTTGAGACCGCTCACGAGCAGGTCGGGAGGCACCGGTAGGAGTTCCAGCAGCGCCAGCTTGACGCAATCCGCCGGGCGGCCCTCGACGGCCCAGCCCATGAATTGGTTCTGCTCATCCACCACTTCCTGAACCAAGAGCGGCGTGAGCAAAGTGATGGAGTGACCGACGGCACTCTGCTCGGTTGCCGGGGCCACGACGATCACCTCGCCAAGCTTCTGAAGCTCCTTGCGCAAGGCTCGCAGTCCCGGAGCATAGACACCGTCATCGTTGGTCAACAGAATTCGCACGCCTGGTCCCTCACTGCGAGAATAGAAATGGAGCACCTGGTACAACAAGAGAAGACTAGGTTAGCTGGCCGGTCTCGATTCCCCAAAATACAGCTCGGGATCTTCAAGGCGCACATCTTTGAATGACTGTTGAAGCCGCGTCGCGATAGCGGGATCCTTGGTAAAGACTTCAAAGAAGTTGCTGTCGACAGCATGAATGAAAAGTTCTGCCCGACTGGCGGGGAATTCCGCCCACGCCGTATCGGGGTCGACGTCTCGCTGGTCGATTTCCTTAGGGTAGGCGATGAATTTGCCGTCGATCGTCTGAACAGTGCCCGCAGCCAACTTGAGCAGCTCTGGGGAGGACAGCCAAATGCCCGCGCCGCGGGAAGCTTCCACTGCCTGACACATAGGTTCGCTCTCGCCCCCGAAACACTCGAGATCGGTGATGCACCAGCGCCAGCAATCAAGATAGTTGTCCAGTGCCCGCAGCAAATCTTTCAGGTCGAAGGCAAGGAGAGACTTCGTCTTATCGTGAATGGTGACAACCTGCACGGCAATCTTTGGCATGGATTCACCTCATGGTATCGGTTCAGGGGCCCCTCGCTGAAAGCCAGCCTGAGGCTTGTTGGGATCGATCGGAGCCCAGCGATGTTGATGCGGCGGCGCAGGATGCCCAGGATACGCTCGACCGTTGGCCTGGGTAGGGGCAGTGAAATCGATGTCGCGCACCGGATAGCCATAAGCGTCGAACTCGCGAAGCTGATAGATTCTCCCATGGACACCGTCTCATCGAATCACGGAGTAGGGCCAGCCCTGGGCAACTGGATCAGGGCCGGCGATACGTGGCGGTTGTTGGCCTTCGATTACGGTGGTGCCATCGGCGTACCGTGAGTGGATCAACGGTCTTCTTCCGCCAGGCCGTGAACCCGTGGTCACCATCCCTTTGCTCCTGCTGAGTACCGGCAACGCTTCTGCTTACTTCTCCCTCCTTTTTGTGCTCGATGGGTCGTCCGCCGTGAGTTTCTTCCGCCGCAGGATGTGATGATAATGCTGCGCAAACCGATGCGCTTCATCGCGGACATATTGCAGTAGCCGTAATGCCGCCGCATGCCGGCTCAAATGCAACGGCTCGGCCTCTCCCGGCCGATAGATTTCCTCCTCGCGCTTCGCCAGGGAAATCAAGCAAGGCGGCTCGATGCCCAGCAGGCGGAACGCTTCGAGAGCCGCGTTGAGCTGCCCCTTGCCGCCATCGATGAGCAGGATGTCTGGGAAGACCTCCTCTTCCCGCGCCAAACGGCGAAAACGGCGAGTCACCACTTCGCGAATGGAGGCGAAATCGTCCACCCCCTGTACGCTGCGAATGCGATAGCGGCGATACCCGGGCTTGAAGGGTAGTCCATCGATGAAGGATACCAGCGACGCCACCGTCTCATCGCCGCCGAGGTGAGCGATATCGACGCCTTCGATCGTGCGTGGGGTCTGTGCCAACCCCAACAGTTTGCGCAAGCCAAGCAGCCCTTTTTTGGGGTCAATGTGGAACACTTCGGGCTGGACATCCTTATCGACGTCACCGCGCAGGCTCAGCTTCTTCAGAGCGTTGATCTCATCGCGGAGCCGAGCTGCTTTCTCGAATTGCAGCGCAGCGCTGGCTTCTTGCATCTCGCGTTCCAGCTCGCGGAGGAGTCGTGCCTTCTTGCCTTCCAGGACCAGGCGGAGGGCCCGGATCTGCCGGCGGTATTCCTCCTTGCTAACGCGGAAGTTGCATGGGGCGGTGCATTGCTGGATGCTGTGGAGGATGCACGGGCGAAACCACCGCCACCGTTGGTCATCGGCGGCAATATCGAGCGAGCAGGTACGGAACTTGAAAATCCGTTGCAACACTTGCAAGGCCTGGCGCAGGCTCTTCGCACTGGTGAAGGGGCCATAGAGCTTCACGCCCCGCCGACGGGGCTGGCGCGTGAACTCGACGCGCGGGAAATCCTCGCGGATGCGAATTTGCAGATACGGAAACGACTTGTCGTCCTTCAGATCGACATTGAAGCGCGGCTGGATGTCCTTGACCAGGCGGGCTTCCATCAGTAGGGCATCGACCTCCGTTTCGGCCGGGATGAAGTCGAGGTCGGCGATGGCCTTTACCAAGTCGGCCGTGCGGGGATCCTCGGCCGCAGCCTTCGTGAAGTAGTGCGAGGCCCGGTTGCGCAGGTTTTTGGCCTTGCCGATGTAGACGACGCGGCCCTGGCTGTCCTTCATCAGGTAGACGCCGGGCGCCGGAGGGAACTGCTTGACTTTCTCAGCCGGCGGCAGAGCATCGGGCTCGGCGGGTGGTACAACACTGGACATATCGCGTCCGCGGCACAAATCCTCCGTGCGGCCCCACGTTCCGTAGCGAGGCCATCCCCTCCTTTATACCACACCGGGGCCAGCCTGGCTGGACCAACCCGAGCGCGAGCCGCCGGCAGGGTGCAATTCTCAATTTCTCTTCAGCCCGATCCGTTCTTTCCCCATCCACGGCCGCAGTATCTCCGGAATCACAATTGACCCGTCGGCCTGTTGGTAGTTTTCCAAGAGGGCGAGGATGGCGCGCGTGACCGCGATGGCCGTGCCGTTGAGGGTGTGGACGAAACGCGTCCCCTTTTGCCCCGGGATCTTGTAGCGGATCTGGAGCCGGCGGGCCTGGTAATCGGTGCAATTCGAGGTGCTCGTGACCTCGCCGTATTCGCCGCCCTGTCCGCGTCCGGGCATCCACGCCTCCAAATCGTACTTGCGATACGCCGGCCCGCCGAGGTCTCCCGTGCACGTGTCGATGACCTGGTACGGCAATCCCAGCCCCTGCCAGATCTTTTCTTCGATGTGCAGCAGTTCCTGATGGATATCTTCGCTCTGGTCTGGAGCACAAAAGGCGAACATCTCGACCTTGGTGAACTGGTGCACGCGATACAGACCGCGCGTGTCGCGCCCGGGAGCGCCGGCCTCGGTTCGGAAACAGTGCGACAAGCCGACGTACTTCATGGGCAGCTGGAGTTCGTCCAAGATCTGATCACGGAACATGCCGCCGAGGGTGATCTCGGCGGTGGCGATCAGGCACAGGTCTGTATTCTCGAGGCTATAGATCTGCGTCTCGGGACCGCGCGGAATGAAGCCGATCCCTTCGAGCACGTCGACCCGGGCCACATCCGGTGTGATGATGGGGGTATAACCCTCACTGAGCAAGAGGCTCATGGCGTACTGGACCAGAGCCAGCTCGAGCAAAACAGCCTCCTTTTTGAGGAAATAGAACTTCTGCCCCGCCACGCGGGCGCCGGCCTCGAAATCGACGAGGTCCAGTGCTTCTCCGAGGGCAACGTGATCCTTGGCCGGGAAGTCGAACTTGCGCGGCTCACCCCAACGGCGCAACACCTTGTTGTCTTCCGCCGTGGTACCGACTGGAGCGTCGGGATGCGACATGTTGGGGATGGTGAGCAGCGTCTTGTGCTGTTCCTCCTCGAGCTGTTTGACGCGCGTTTCGAGGCCGGCGACCTGTTCACGGAGGCCGCGACCCTCCTGGATCAACGCCTGTTTCTTGGCTGCGTCCTTTTCCTTGGGAATGAGCTTGGACAGCTCGTTCTGCCGTTGTTGTAGCCCCTGGACTTCATGGACCAGGCGCTTGCGCTCGTCGTCAAGCTGGACGACTCGGTCGACGTCGGCCTTGACATTGCGATTGCGGCAATTGGCTTTGACCGCGTCCAGGTGCTCGCGAATGAATTGTGCATCCAGCATAACACTTATCCATCAAAAGCGTTCGGGCGGATCATATTGTTCCAGATGTGCCAGGTAATCGAACGATCTCCCCGGGTATTTATCCTCGTAATTTTTCAGGACAAAGCGAAGCAGTTCGAGGTCTTCGGGATCGCAGTGCTGGACATAGCGCGGGAGGATCTCCAGGGCATCGGCAAGATCTGCACTCTGTACTTGTCCCTCGGCCAAGGCAAGCTTGCGTAACTCCGTCAGGCCGAAGTGCAGAATGTACAGCAAGCGCCAAGACAGGTTCTCTGGTACCTGGTTCATGCGCGTTCCCCGTTCTAGTAGATAGCCACCTGTAGGAGCGGTGTCGTCCTCTTCTGGCCGGGCAGACCTAAGGGTTCGACGATGATGGGTGGTGGCTCTGTCCCCAGTACCCGCGTTGGATACTCCGTGTCCCTAATATAACGATAGTCTCGCAGGATAAAAGGTTTAGGAGAATGGAGCTGATCCAAAGGAATCCGTATCGTAATGCCGGGTTTCCCCGGCTCATACACCGTCGCGAGGATATCGGCCAGTCCAGCTTCCCGCGCTGCCACACAGCGCCGAACACCCTGGTTGATGAAGTACTGGGGCATCCGTCGATCCGCGATGCATCGGCGCTCAGCGCGTGTAACTCGCGCTGAGCGAAAACCCCGCAAGGACCATCCTCTGCGAGAGCAAACAGTGTACTTTCCCTTGCTGTCGCCAAGCAATCACGGCCGTTTCTCCAGCGACACATACGGCTCGTCCTGTTTGCCCACATAAACCTGCTCCGGCCGGAAGATGCGATTGTTCTTCAACTGCTCCAGCCAGTGCGCCAGCCAGCCAGCCACGCGCGCGATGGCGAAGATCGGCGTGAACAGGTCGCGTGGGATCCCCAGCGCCTGGTAAACGATGCCCGAATAGAAATCAACATTGGGATAGATCCCCTTTGGCCCCAGGATGCCCGCGGCGACCCGTTCCAGCTCGACGGCCATCTCGTACAACTTGGGCCGGTTTATCTCTGCGAATACATGCTCGGCCAGTTCCTGGAGTACGGTCGCCCGGGGATCCTTTACTTTGTAAACGCGGTGGCCGAAGCCCATGATCTTCTTCTTGTTGGCCACCGCGTGCTCGAGCCAGGGCCGGATGTTCTCCATCGATCCGACCTCATCGAGCATGTCGAGCACTTCTTCGTTGGCGCCGCCGTGCAGCGGGCCAGTGAGCGTGCCGATCGCCGAGCTTACCACGGTGTACGGGTTGGCCAGGGTCGAGCCGGTGACGCGCCCGCTAAACGTGGAAGCGTTCATCGTATGCTCAGCGTGCAAGACGAGGCAGGCATCCAAGACCTTGCGTACCGCCGGTGACGGCTCGCGCTCGAACATCATCCAGTAAAAATTGGCGGCGTGGTCCAGATCATCGCGTGGTCGGATCGTTTCATCACCGTGCCGCAGGCGATGGAACGCGGTTACTACAGTCGGCAGCTTGGCAAGCAGGCGGATGACCGAATCCCAATTGCTCTGCTGGTTGGTGACATCACGAGCCGGATAGAACATGCCCATGGCGGCTACCGACGCTTGTAAGGCGTCCATCGGGTGGCCGGTTTCGGGAAGACACTTGATCAGATCGCGGAGCTTGTACTTGATGCGACGATGGTGGCGGAGTTGGTGGTCGAAGTCGGCCAGTTCACGCTGCGTGGGCAGGTCGCCCTTGAGCAACAACCAGCTGGTTTCCTCGAAACAACTCTCGCGGGCCAACGTCTCGACCGCGATGCCGCGGTACTCTAGGCGAGCCCGCTTGCCGTCAATGAAACTGATGGCCGACTCCGCCACCGGCACGTCCGCCAGGCCCGGGCGTAACTCCAGCTGACTCATTGTGTTTCCTCAACTCGGGGGCAAACGTTTCAATGGGTCCACGGTCGGATACCCGTGGTAATGGTAGAGGCTTACCGTGACCAGGAAAGAGGCCTTCAATGGGTCCACGGCCGCATGACTGTGGTTATGTCCTAGTCACCGTGAGCATATATACGGCGGGAGCGCGCGGCCAGTGCTGAGGACCGGTTGAGCTCAACCCCCCGGGATCCGGAAGTCCTACCTTTCCAGCAGGGCGCCTCCCCAAATCACCCGGCTGCCCCCGTTCCTGTCCTGCTCAGGCACTAATAACCACCACATGAAGCGTCCCCGGCCCATGCACTCCAGTGACTAAGCGCAGTTCGATGTCGCCAGTCTTGCTCGGCCCGGTGATGAGCGACAGGCACGACGGCAGATGCGGCGGGCTGCCCCAGAGACTAGACTCGAACAGATCAAAGAGATCGGGAACCAACTGTCCGCGCTCCGCGATCACGATGTGTACCGGCGGCAACAGGCTGAGTGAGCGCGGTTCGCCGGTTCGTGCCGCCAGGACCACGCTGCCGGTCTCAGCTATCAGGTGATCGACTCCGGAGATGCCGATGTCCGCCGCAAAGAATTGATCGCGGCCGCCATCAGCCGGGAGCCTCTCGACGGGAATCACTTCGACATCCACTGCACGTAGCCGGTCGGCCAGGTTCAGCCCATCGATGAGTAGGCCTTGGCCCAAAAGAGCATGCCGGGACGAGTGGCTGTGCACTAGCTCCAGCACGCGTGTCACCGCCGCTTCGCGATCCGGTACGATATGAGCTTGGCCGCCGGCCGCGGCGATTTCTTCACCGAAGCGCGCCACCGGATCCGACCCGGCTCCTTGATAGCCGATCTTGTGGCGGGACTGGAGGGCAATGGCGCTGCCGAGACGATTGCCACTAGCGACTGCTTGCCGGACCCGTTGCAAGAAGGCATCTCGTGCGCTAGTCATTGTAAGTCCTTCCACTGTTCGCGGAACGATCGGGCGGCTGGAGCGGGAAAGTCGCGTGCCACGGTCCAGGCTGATCCCGGACCTGGCAAGTGCCGCAGCCAACCCCCCGTGGCCAACAGGCGCAGCCCCAGTCGGGCCATGCGCAGCGCGATTCGGTACACCCAGGGTCGCCGAAGAACTTCTTTCCAAACCCAATACCCCACCCACTCCCAGCGCGCCGTGCCGCGCACCGACATGGGCCGTGCGTTGTGCGTGCCAAGTCTGGGTTCAACTTCGCCAGCGGCGGTGGCATGTTGTAGCTCGCGCAAGCCGATCAACATGTGCGGGATATTGATTTTCACCGGACAAGCGGCCTGACAGGCGCCGCAGAGCGACGAGGCGTGCGGCAGGTGTGGGTTGTCGGCGACACTGTCGTAGAGGGGCGTCAAGATGCTGCCGATGGGGCCAGAGTAGACGCCGCCATAGGCGTGGCCCCCAATCCGGCGATAGACCGGGCAGGCGTTCAGACAGGCGCCGCAACGGATGCATTGCAGGCTCTCCCGGAACGGCGTCGCCAGGACCTTCGACCGCCCATTGTCCAGGATCACCAGATGAAATTCCTGGGGACCATCGCGCTCTCCGGGGCGGCGCGGGCCGGTGATCAAGGTGGTATAGACCGACAGCGTCTGCCCGGTCGCCGCCCGAGCCAGAAGCTTCAGGAACACCGGAAGATCCGCCAGACGCGGAATGACTTTCTCCATGCCCATCAAGGCGATATGGACGCGCGGGCAGGTCGTCGTCAGCCGGCCATTGCCTTCGTTGGTGATCAGGACGATGGTGCCGGTCTCGGCCACGGCGAAGTTGGCGCCGGTGATACCGAGATCCGCGTGGTAGAACTTGTCGCGCAAGATCCGTCGACCCGTCATGGCGAGGATTCGAGGCTCGTCGGGGAGCGTCTCACCTACGTGTTCGGACAAAACCCGCGCGATGCTTTCGCGCGTATGGTGCACCGCCGGCGCTACCAGGTGCGACGGTCGCTCGCCCGCAAGCTGGATGATGAATTCGCCGAAGTCCGTTTCCGTCACTTCCAGACCGGCGGCTTGCAAAGCTGGATTCAGGTGGATCTCCTCCGACGTCATCGACTTCGACTTGACGGCTCGCCTGCACTGAGCCTGGCGTGCAATCCCAACCACGAGCTGCCGCGCCTCCGCTGCGGTGGCGGCCCAGTGTACCTGTCCGCCGACCTTCTGGACGGCAGCTTCCAGTTGTTCGAGGTACTTGTCGAGATGGGCGAGGGTGTGTTCCTTGATCATTTTGGCGTGCTCGCGGAGCTTGTCGCTGTCGACGAGGGCCGCGTAGCCGCGACGGTTGGCGGCCATGAGTGTGTCGGTCAGGCGGAGCAGGGCCGCCTGGAGGGGTGGGTCCGCCAGAGCCTGACCAGCGGCGCCCAGGAAATCGTGGTGTTCGTGGCGCGCATATTTGTTCATAACCAGGTCTCAATCTAGCAATGGGAGGACAGCAGCCTTCTGATACCAGCGAACGATCCAGGGCGCGGCAGTTACCGCACCCCATTTCGTCGCATTTCGCGAAGCCAGCCAGGTAGCTCCACGAGCAGATTCCCACCCAGGATCAGCGTCCCACCGAGGAGCAAACGGCCCGTCAGGAGATCATGGCCCAGCACGATCGAGAAGACAGCGGCAAATACCGGCTCGAGCAAATAGATGAGAGCCGCCCGGCTGGCGGATACTTGCGGTTGATACTTACTCATCCAGTGGAAAGCAAGCGCCGTGCAGAATACCGTCAACAAAATAACATCACGCAGAATGGGAGGGGCCTGGAGCATGGTGGAAGTCCAGGCGAACCACGCGCCGCGGCCCGGCCCCTGTGCCGAACAGACAAGGCCGAGCACAAGGGGCGCCAACCCGGTGGCCAGCAGAAATCCCACGGTGAGATGGCCAGGCTGAGCCGCGCGGCCAAGACGGTCGAGTAGCACCACGGCCACGGCGAACGCTCCCGAGGCCAGCAGGGTCAACGTCTCCCCTCGACCGAGCGTCCACGCGGTCTCACGGTCGATTCCCGCAAGCACCGCGGCACCGCTGACGCCCACGATCAAGCCAACCAGCGTCACACCAGACACTGCGATCCGCCAGCCCAACCAGACGAGCAAGGGCACCCAGGCACTCCCGAGGCTGGTGAGGAACGCTGACAAAGCCGGTGTGGTCGTATTCAATCCCCATACCTGCAAGGTGAAGCCGATCGTGTTGGTAAAGCCGACGAGCATACCGATCGCATGGTCGCGCCATCTTGGTGCCAGTAACAAATGCGGCTGCCAGATGGCAAGGAGTACCAGGGCTAGACCGGCGCGCACGACGATGATGGTTAAGCTGGCAAGGATCTCGCCGCCAGGACACTCGCCGGCCGCGTCTTGCCAGTTCTTCATGAGCGGAAACGACAGCCCCCAGAGGAGCGTCGTCCCGATCAGCATAGAAGTGGCTCTGCGAACCTGGACGGCGGATGTCTCCTCCGGCTTGACAACAACTTGGCCCATGCCCATCAGCTCATCTCACGAAGGGTTCACAGCAGTCATGTCGGGGCCAAGATTTCCGCCAGGTGCATCGCCCGAACCTTGCTTCCGCGCCGGTGCAGGCAGCCGGCAATGTTCATCAGGCAACCGGCGTCGGTGGCAACTACCGTGTCGGCACCTGTCTTCTCGATGAATCCCGCTTTGTCCTGAACCATAGCGCCGCTAATCCCCGGAAAACGGACTGAAAACGAGCCTCCGAAACCGCAACACTCGTCACTGCGCTCGAGTGGAAAGTACTCCAGGCCGCGGACGTGCCGGAGCAGAGCTTCCGGCTCAGTCTGCACGCCAAGGCCGCGCAGGTGACAGGCCATGTGATACGTCACCTTGCCCTCGAAGCGGGCGCCGACGTCCTCAACCTTGAGCACCTGGACCAGGAAAGCGGACAGCTCATGGGTGCGCCGAGCCAGGTCTTCGGCTCGCGCATGCCAGACCAGATCTTCGTGAAACAACTCTGGATACTCGAGCTTGACCATGGCCGCGCACGAGCCTGAAGGCGCCACCACGAGTTGGCCATTCTCGAATGCCCGGATCGTGTGTCGGGCCAGATCCCGTGCGTCGTGACGATAGCCGCTGTTGAAAAACGGCTGCCCGCAACACGTCTGCCGAGGCGGGAAATCCACGGTTACGCCCAGGCGGCGCAGTAAGCGCACCGTCGCTACCCCTATCTCCGGGAACAGGGCATCACCGAGGCATGTGACCAGGAGCGATACGTTCATCAGCGCCTACACCAAGCGACGGCTCTGCTGTTCGAGCCCGGCGAAGACGAACCGTTCGACCCGCTCCGCCATGTGGTTGAAATACTCCCACGAATGTCCGCCGGCCCGGGTGGTCAGATCGCACTCATGCGGAACGCCCAGTGCGCTGAGCTTTTCGTGCAGACGGTCATTGCCGCGATACCAGGGCCTATCATCGGGATCGATGCAGAAGAAGAGGTGTGCCGGATACTTGCTGGGATGGATGTGCAAGAGCACGGTATCTTGACGACATTGTTCCTTGCTCTCGTACATCTCATCCAGCGGAGTGCCCTGCCCATAGAGCTCGTGGTACTCGATCGCCGCGGAGATGGCCGCCGCGACCGGAAACAGGTGGGGATGTTTGAAGGCCAGGCGTAACGCTCCTTGACCGCCCATGCTGATCCCCTGCACGGCGATCCGGCCCACCTCCAGACCCCAGCGCGCGCGAAAAAAGGGCAGCACGCATTCCACAAGGTATCGTTCCGGACTCACGTGGGCGTCGAACTCAGAGCAGACGCGGTCGGCCCACCAGCAGCGCTGTCCGCGCGGGCACACACAGGCAAGCTGCAATTGCTCTAGCAAGCGTGTGAACACTGGGCGGTCGCTCAAGGTCTCCAAGCCGACGCCGTGCAAGTGCAGGATGCCGAAGCGAGGCCGGATGGGGCCAGGCGGCTCGAAGACGTCGGCCGGCTTGCCGGCGATTTCCAGGAGCTTCCAGGTACCGTTCATGTGGAGCACCGCATCCCTTTCTTCCTTAGGTGTATAGAATGAAACCAGTGCGGCCCAGGGGCACCCTGAAAGGAGGAAGGAGGAGACAGAACCGTTCCTCCCTAATCCTTCCTACTTAAGATTGTTCCGTCTTTCCACGCGACGTGCTTTCGTGTTCAATACCATCTTTCTGTCGTACGGATACTCAAAGGCGAGCCCCCGATGGAAATCCTCATCCCGGCCGACCGTATCCAGCACCGCGTAGGCGAGTTGGCGCTCCAGATCACCGCCGACTATCGCAACCGGCCCGTCACGATAGTCGGCGTGCTAACGGGCAGCCTGATGTTCCTGGCGGATCTGGTACGCCATCTCGATCTGCCGCTCCGTATCGGCTTGATTCAGGCATCGAGTTACCGCGGCGTGACGACGACGGCTGGCCAACTCTATGTCCACCCGGAGCTGATACCCGATGTCCGCGACCGCCACGTGCTCCTGCTGGACGATATCCTCGACACCGGGCAGACCTTGCACTATCTCGCCGCCCACATCCGCGGCCTGGGTGCTCAGTCACTGCGAGTGGCGGTGCTCTTGCGGAAGCGCGGTCGGCAAAAGGTGCCGTTTGAGCCGGACTATTGCGGCTTCGATATTCCCGATGCCTTTGTTGTCGGCTACGGCCTGGATTACAACGATGAGTACCGGCAGCTGCCGCATGTGGCCGTACTCCCGGCCAACGGGACTCCGTAAGGCTGCGCGAGCTATCCCCACTCGAGGCGGCCCAGCGCAAGGAGGTGAGCTCTGCGGACCTCGGAAAACCGACTCGTGACCCAGAGAGTACTATTGGTTGTCCCCGATCTCGAGTACAACGGTACCACAACCCAGCTCGCCCAGCTGGCAGGAGGGTTGTCTCGCGCCCATTTCCAGCTACACGTCTGTGTGTTGGGCAGAACCGGTCCCGTTAGCCGTGTGCTGCGCTCCGCCGGTGTGGAAGTGACGACTCTAGAGTGGAGCCGGCCGTTCGACCTGAACCCGTTGCGGCGGTTGCGGCAGCTGATAGCCTCTTCTGAGCCGGATGTGATTCATGCCTGGCGGCCGACCGCCTTCCGAGCTGTCCGCCTCGCACAGGGCCGTTTCCGGGGTCGACTCATCGCCAGTTCCATCCTGGAGGAACGCTCTCCCCTCCCACGGTGGGCGCGGCGGTGGCTTGTTCGTCCGGTGGATGATGTTGCCGTCTCGTTCGCGACCGAGGCGCAGTGTTACCGGGAGCTTGGCCTCGCAGAGGCGCAGATACACCAGATCCCGCGGGGGGTTGAACTTGGCGATGTCATCGCTCCCGGACACGAAACACTGTGCCGCTTCCTGGGCCTGGCGGAAGGCGCCCGCCTACTGATGTGTGCCGGTCCGATCGAGCCGCATAAGGGCATCCAGGATGCGATCTGGGCCTTCGACATTTTGCAGTACCTGGGTCAGAACTGGCACTTAGTGGTCATCGGCAACGGCTCGGACCGCGCGCGTCTGGAAGAGTTCGCCCGGGCGATCCGTGCCGTAGCGCGCGTCCACTTCCTCGGTCCCCAGTCCGATGTGCCGGCGCTACTGGCCCAAGCCGAGGTCGTGTGGGTTCCAAGTCGAGCGGTGGGCGGGATCCAGGTGGCACTGGAGGCGATGGCAGTGGGCCGGCCGGTGATCGCCTCACGGTTGCCGGGGCTGGCGGAAGTCGTGGCGGATGGAGAGACCGGAGTGTTGGTTCCTCCAGGTGACAAGGTAGCGCTCGCCCGGCAGACCCGCCTGCTCTTAGGAGAGGACCAGCTCCGCACTCGGATGGGGACGGCCGGTCGGGAGCGGATTCGGAGCCGATTCTCGTTGGCGGAGCGTGTGAAACAGTTCGCCCGCCTCTACGAGAGGGCACGCATCGCGTAGGAGCGTGGCGGCAACCGCCCCTGGAAGTCGTGATTTTTGCTTTTCCTGAGAGACATTCCTTGCCAGAATGGCCGGGAGCCAAGGTGTGAGCAAGTCGACAGCCGATAGCCAGCAGCCGAGGAGGCCTTTGCGGTGAAAGAAGTCCTGACGTTAATCCTGGCCGGGGGCAAGGGCACACGGCTCGATCCGCTCACGCGCGACCGGGCCAAGCCGGCGGTGCCGTTCGGTGGACTCTACCGCATTGTCGACTTCACGCTTTCCAACTGCATCAACAGCAACCTGCGCCGCGTCCTGGTCCTGACCCAGTACAAGGCACGCAGCCTCGACCGCCACATCGCCGCCGGCTGGGGCTTTTTGAGCCGGCAACTGGAGGAGTACATCGAAGTGCTGCCGCCGCAGCAGCGCATCGACGAACACTGGTACAAGGGCACCGCAGACGCCATCTATCAGAACATCTACAGCATCGAGAAGGCGGACCCCCGCTATGTGCTCATCTTGGCGGGCGATCACATCTACAAGATGGATTACGGCGACATGATTCAGGCCCACCTCGCACATGGCGCGGACCTGACGATCGGTTGCATTCCCGTGCCGCTCCGCGATGGACCGAACTTTGGAATCATGCAAGTGGATGGCCAGGACCGCGTCATCCGCTTCCAGGAGAAGCCGCGCGAGCCCGCACCGATGCCGGATGACCCTCACCACTGCCTGTCCTCGATGGGGATCTATGTCTTCACCGCCCGGCCGATGTACGAGTTGTTGTGCCAGGATGCCACGCGACCCGATAGCGACCACGATTTCGGCAAGAACATCATTCCGAGCATCATCGAGTCGCACAAGGTCTACGCCTTTCGTTTCCGCGACAAGAACCGCAAAGCAGTGCCGTACTGGCGCGACGTCGGCACCCTGGACGCCTACTATCAAGCCAACATGGACCTGATCCAGATCGACCCCGTGCTGAACCTGTATGATCGTGAATGGCCGATCCGCACCAACCAACCGCAATTGCCGCCGCCCAAGTTTGTTTTCTCCGACGAGGGCTATCGGGAACACGCCCGCCGGGGTGAAGCGCATGACAGTATGGTGTGTCAGGGCTGCATCGTGAGCGGTGGCCATGTGCGCCATAGCATCCTTTCAACCAACGTGCGCGTGAACAGCTATGCCTTGGTGGAGCATTCGATCCTGTTCGACGGCGTCGATGTGGGCCGGTACTGCCGCATCCGCCGCGCCATCATTGACAAGGACGTGAAGATCCCGCCGAACACGACCATCGGCTACGATCTGGATTCGGACCGTCATCGCGGCTTTCTGGTCACCGAGCAAGGAGTCGTGGTCATCGCCAAGGCCGAGCTGCCGGAGACCTTCGCGAGCCGGACGCGGCTGAATGCGGTGGTAGAACGATGAACCATGAATGATGAGCGAGGAATACGAGAAGTGACAGGGATGAGTCTTGGCTCAGTACTCGAGGAGTCCTATGGGTAATTCATCTCTCCTTGTTCATCCTGAATCGTCGACGCGGCGCGGCCGGGGTTGGGTCTGGTTTTTTGTCGTGCTGGCCTGCCTGGTAGTGGTGGCGCTGGGGATTCAGAGCTGGTGGTATAACAAACAGCGTCTCACACCTGAGAGGTTGGCTGAGGCGCGGGCCTTGTGGAAGATCCATCGGCCTGCGAATTACGATCTGGAATACACTCAGAAGGGCAATGCCACGGGAACGTTCGTTGTCCAGGTCCGGGACGGCAACGTGGTGGCGGCCACGCTTGACGGCCAGCCGTTGAAAACGAGGCTGTACGCCCCGAGCGATATGGATGGGTTGTTCGACGATATCGAACGATTCCTGGAGATGGACAGTAGCCCCGGTAGTCCGAGGACCTATGAGTGGGCGAGTTTTCATGAAAAGGATGGGCACTTGATCCGCTACATCCGCAGTGTCATGAGTCAAGGCTGGCGGCTGCAGATCGACGTGCGATTACACCTCCTTGCCACTGGCGCCGAGCAGATGTCCACTTCAGCCGCGCGCTCGACCGGCGGCCGGAAGCAGGCGGCGACTTTCTCAAGCGTCGAGGCCCGTACAGGGCTGGGTGAGTTGGTGCGACGGGCGACCAAACTCCAGTAAGCCGCGCAGGTGCTTGCACCAACGCCCCTCGGCCTCAGCTCGGAAGATTGCATCGGCACAGGTGCAGTGCAAGCGAACAAAACCGGATTCCTCGCGTTCGAGCGCGATTTGATAGAGAAGTCGTCCTCCTGAGACTTCCCACAGCAGGACACAGCCTGCGGCGCATGGGTCGGGATTGCGGTACGTCAGGCGATAGCCATAAGGACTGGTGGTCCTCTTTCGAGTTGGACCAGGAAGGTGCCGGATCAGGAAGGGAGTCGGAAGCCGATGCGATAGGGTATCGCAAGCCGGTAGCATGGTGGCGTCTCCGCGTGCTCCGATGAACCAACCAGAAGGACCTGTATCAAGGGATTTTAGCACGCCGCACGTGGCCTTCCCAGGTGAGTTGCGCCGCATGGCCGGCAGAGGGAGGCGGTTGACGTCAGCTGGGCCTATGCAGTAACATTCCTCAGGGACGGAGCCGCGATGGCGAAGGGCCGAAAGCGAGCACGATGCGCGGGGCTACGTACGATCCGGAGAGGTGCCAGAGCGGCCGAATGGGCCGGTCTCGAAAACCGGT
>JBGQLF010000010.1:0-23578 GCA_041499985.1 Gemmataceae bacterium | reverse complement strand
GGATGGCCGACCAGCATGCCGCGCTCGGCCAACAGGCGGCGGACCAGCCGCAGGCTCAGCGCCCGTGTCTCCTCGGGGGTCGCCGAGCCGAGGTCCGACTGTACCGCGTCAACGATTTCCCACAGGCCGACGTGGTCCTCGTGGCATTCCTCCACTAGCTGTTCCAACACGTCTTCAGGCGTCATGGGAGTTCCCTGCAGTCAGACGAATTTGATTTTCCGGATCGGGATGCGGCGGCCCGCAGAATCGACGGCCTTGACATCAATCGGCGGCGGACCGCTCTTGGAAGCGGGCCGATAGCCGATCGTGCCCTGGCCGCCGGGAAGTTCGATCAGTGTCCCGGGATAGCCCGCGGGGGTAATGTCTTTGCCCCCTTGGGTCAATTCTTGGAAGCTACGTTCGGCCTCTGCCTGCCCGCCTGTGGCTTCTCGAAGTCGTGCGGACGCTCGCGGTCCAGTCCCTTTCGCACCAATCGGCTTACCGCCGGGCATCAGGATGTCATCGATGGATCGGCTGGCACCACTGGAGTTAGGCACGAGTATATCCAAGTGTCCGACAGCGTAGTTCGGCAATTCCGCGACTTGCAGCTGAGTCCTGACGCAGCTGGGCGGAGCACCTGTCTGAGAGTTCCCGTACCGCAACGGGGAGCGCGTGGTAGCAGCTCCAGAAGCGAGCGAGAGCGCGATGCTTCATAGGTCGGTGCGGCGCCCCGCGCGGAGGTCCCGGAGGGCCTCCTGCGCGAATTGGTCCAGTCGTCCGGCGGCCACGTCCTGTTCCAGCTGCTGGTCCCAGACAGCGGCATCAAAATCGGCGAACCAGGCCCGGAACTCCGCCAAGTGCTGCGGCGTCAGACCACGGATGGCTTGTTCGATCTCGTGAATGGTGCTCATGACAGCAGAATACCGTTCCAGCAGGCTCTAGGCAACGACTCGTTTCGCGGGCCTCCCACTCTCCCCGATCGCTAGGGCACCTTGAGGTGATCAAAGATCCGTTGGAGCAAATTCTCCGCCGTAATCTCCTCCGCTTCCGCTTCATACGTGATGATGAGGCGGTGCCGCAGCA
Organism: Gemmataceae bacterium; assembly: GCA_041499985.1. Classification (GTDB taxonomy): domain Bacteria; phylum Planctomycetota; class Planctomycetia; order Gemmatales; family Gemmataceae; genus JBGQLF01. Next base: position 22,516 of record JBGQLF010000010.1, on the reverse strand, counting down.
CATCGTAGCCGATCGACTTGATGTCCTCCGGCGTCACATACCCCCGCCCATCGAGGAACGCCTGGCACTTGGCCGCACGCGTCAGAAAGATCGTCGCCCGTGGGCTGGCGCCGTACTGCACATAGGGCGCGATCTCCAGGCCGTAATCGGCCGGCCGGCGCGTGGCGTGGACGATCTCGACAATATAGCGCTTGATCTTGTCATCCATGTAAATCTGACCGATGGCGCGGCGCAGCGCGAGGACTTCGGTCGCTGACAGCACCGGATCCACGCTCAAGTCCGGCTCAACCGCGGCCATCCGGTTGAGGATGGCCAGCTCCTCGTCCTTGCTCGGATAGGTCAGTCTCAGCTTCAACATGAAGCGATCAACTTGCGCCTCCGGCAGCGGATAGGTCCCTTCCTGTTCAATCGGATTCTGTGTAGCCAGGACCAGAAACGGCTGTTCTAGCGTATAGCTGCTGTCGCCGATGGTGACCTGTTTTTCCTGCATCGCCTCCAACAGGGCGCTCTGGACTTTCGCCGGGGCCCGATTGATTTCGTCGGCCAGGATGAGGTTGGCGAAAATCGGGCCCCTTTTGATGGTGAACTCGCCGGTGCGCGGGTTGTAGATCTGCGTACCGATCACGTCAGCCGGGAGCAGGTCCGGTGTGAACTGGATGCGATGAAAGCTCAGCCGCAGCGCCTGTGCCAAAGTACGCACGGCCAGCGTCTTGGCCAATCCCGGAACGCCCTCGAGCAAGACATGGCCGCCGGTCAACAGGCCGGCAAGCAGACGATCCACCATGACCCGCTGGCCGACAATGACCCGTTCGATCTGCCGGTACAGTGGTGCCAGGCCGGCGCGCAGGTCTTGAACGAGGCGGTTGAGCGCTTGCACATCCACGGTCATCGCGGTTCCCCCAGGGGGCGACTAGCTCATTATTGGGACCGCCCACACCGTTGACAATCGTCCCGGCGCTTGCCAGCATGAGAACATGAAGCGGATGTCCCTACGCCGATTTGGCCAGATTGTGCGCCGCGTCCTCCAGACGCTGCCGCAGGAGTTTCAGCCGTACCTCGACAATGTCGTCGTCGATGTCGAGGAACAGCCGGACCTCGAGACGTTGCGCGAACTGGGCCTGACCGAGCAGGAGATTGCCGACGGGGATAGTCTCTATGGCCTGTTCGCACCCATGGACTTGCCGAGCAACTGGAGCGCCGACGCACTGGATCTGCACGACCTGCCGCACCGGATCATCATTTACAAACGGCCACTGGAAGAGGATTTCCCCGAGCGGCGGCAGCTCCTGGACGAGATCCGCAAGACGGTGATTCACGAGCTGGCCCATCACTTCGGCTACACGGACCGCGACCTGGAGAAGTGGACGGACGTGTATTGAGGACTCGGCATCCTGCCATGGACCAGACGAACCGGCTAGTTCGTACCGATGCTCGCACTTTTCGCCGCAACGCGGGGCACTCCGTCCACCGCTTCCAGCCGGTCGTGGTCGATCATCTCGTGCTCGACGACGAATACATGGGAATAGAGATTGGCGATAATCTGTTTGCCTTGTTGGGACAGGGCCAGGTAACGCAGTGCATCTTTGATATAGGTGTAAACCCCTTTCCAGTAGAATTTCGGGTAGTTGTCCCGGAGATCTCCCGGCGTGCGGTAGCCCAGGGCCTGATTGACGCCGGTCTCCTCGAACTCGTAGAACAGGGCGGGGATCTTCTTCAGGTAGCGTGGGTCGCTCATCTGGCCAATCAAATCCGCAGCACGGATCATGGCCGGATAATGGACCGTGTCTTGATGATCCTCGGCCGCGGGCACGGGAAACCGGGTCAGCTCGATATTCCGCTTGATCACGGCGGCGTCAATGAGCTTGTTTTCCCCGAAGCGCTCCTCAATGAACAGTTTGGCCCGGTCAACATGGTACGGGGTCAGGCTGGCATCGGAAGCGCCGGGCGGCAGCGTGATCATGCCGTTGTCCTTTCCCGTGGCGAAGCGCTGTTCGCTCAGGTCATCGGCCCGACACACGCCCTTGACATAGCCGATGTCATGGCACACCAGCGAGATGATGCAGAGCAACCAATCATCGGGGGAAACCCCGCCTTCGCGCATGTGCTTGCCCCGCAGAATCTCCTGACCCACCAAGGTAACCATAATGGTGTGCTCGGCGGTGTGATAGAGGGCATCGCTGTTGGCGATGTTCTCCAAGGACATGCTTCCTGCCCAGCAAATAATGTCTTCGTAGTCGGGCTTCAGCCCTCCGTACATGCGGCGGTAACCTTCGCGGAGCCTGTGCCCGAAGGCATCGATAAGAATCTCAGTCGCGTTAAACATGCGTGTTCCTCGCTTGTCCAGACAGCAGGAGTACGAAGGCCGCACCACACGGTTGATGGCTGCCCCGATCGCAGCGGAAACGAGGAGCCAACTTGGACACCTCCCCTCGCCGAACCGCTCCAGGGCGAGCAGGAAGCACGTCGTTCGCTATCATCGACCGAGAGCGTGTTCGCGTCAAGCGTCGCGGCGCCCTTCGCAGAAAAAGCCGTCTGACGTGCGCGCGGTCGGTGTATAATGGGCTACACTATGCTGCGAGCTCAGCCGTGCTCCGACATCGGTTGTCGAGGCGTTTGCGGCACCAGCTCCAACCTGGGAGGAGATGAGCCAAGAGAGGCGGTTATGCAAAACTCTCCTGAGACCCCCAAAGAACCGAAACCGCGCCCCCAGCGCGACTTTGATGATCCCCATTTTCATGATGAAGAGGAAGCGGTGCCGGCCGACGACGTCGAACGCTACGGCAACCGCCCGCCGGCGCAGCGCAAGCACGTGCGCCGGCTGCCACCCCGGCGCCACTATGAGGACGATTGACACAAGGAGACTGCTCATGACCCAACTCGCGGTAGTACTTCTGGCTCTGACCGCACTCGCGGCCGACAAAGAGGTTGCGGATACCACCAAGACCGCGCCCGCCCGCGTAACGATCACCGCGGAACTCGCTTGCCTCCACTGCACCTTCGGCGAGGGCGATCATTGCGCCGTCTGCCTGAAACTCGACGACAAGACACCCGTCGTTTTGGCCGGCAAGTCGGCGACACAGTTCGAAGACGAGCGCCTGAGCCGGAAAGTGCTCGTGGCCGAGGGCACGCTGTCGATCGGCCCGGACAAACGCCTGTTGCTGACCAGCGGCAACGCGCACTTGTACACCGATCAAGACAAGGGCAAGGCGCCGCAGAATACACAAGTTCTGGCAGTGGGCTCCCCCTGTTGTGGCCACTGTGATTTGAAGTTGTGTGACGAGTGCACGCTGGCCATCGTCAATGCGGCCTTTCCAATTGTGCTCGATGGCAAGCTGGCCACGAAGCACGCGGAGGAAGCCCAGGAGGCCAAAGAGGTGAGCGTCCGCGGCAAGCTGTTCCTTGACAAGCGTGGCGTGCTGCGGCTTGATGCCAACGCGGTGGAAGTCCGCAAGAAGTAGAACAATTCAGCTCCGTTTCGCGGAGGTTTCATCACTTTTGGAGAACGCAATGCGTACCAACGCGGTCAAGCAGGCACTCCACGCAGGTCAGCCGGCGGTAGGGACGTGGTTATCCCTGGGCAGTATCACCGCGGCCCGCTTCCTGGCCCGGGCGGGGTTTGCCTGGCTAACCGTGGATATGGAGCACAGCCTGGTGGGCTGGGAATCGGCCACGCACATGTTTGCGGCAATCGCCGATGCGGGCTGCACCGCCCTGCTGCGCGTTCCCTCCGGTCGCCATGATCACATCAAGCGGGCCCTCGACAACGGCGCACACGGCATCGTCGTGCCGATGGTCAATAGCCGCGAGGAAGCCCTGGCTGCGGTCGCCGCGGCCAAGTATCCGCCCGTCGGCAATCGTAGCGTCGGCGGCAGCGTGCACGCCCTCAACTTCGGCACGACGGCCAACGATTACTACGCCCATGCCAACGACGAGATTCTCGTGGTGCTCCAATGCGAGCATATCACTTCGGCCGAGAACGCCGATGCCATCTTCTCCGTGCCGGGCATCGACGCGATCTTCGTCGGTCCCAATGACCTGGCGGCGAGCATGCGGAGCAAAGACGGCCTGCCGCCGAGCGGTGAAGAAACCACCCGCGTGATGAAGCATATCCTGGAGACTTGTCGCAAGCATCACGTGGCGGCGGGATTGCACTGCGGCACGGCGGAGGAAGCGCGGCTGCGCATTGCCGACGGCTGGCAGTTCATCGCGATTGCCAGCGAGCTGCGCATGCTGCTGAATGGTGCCCAGGAGATCGTGCAGAAGCTGAGCGGCGATCGCCCCAAAGGGGAAATGGCAAAGTATTGAAGTTCCGGCCAAGAGCGGCAATCGCGTTGCCTGTTCACCGGCCCGAGTCAGACGACAGCTCGCCTTGGACAAGGGACCTGTTTTATCAGGATTCCTTCGCCCGCGTGGCATGAAGGTGTGAACGCACTTTTCCAAGATAGCGCTTGCCTTGCCACAAGTACCAGGATAGCGTGCAGTGATTCCGTCCCCCATTCACCTTCGGAGGGCCATCCCATGCGACGTCTGCTCTTGGGGGCCGCGGTCTTGCTGGTGTTTCTGCCAGCAGTCCCGGCCCAGGACGATTCCAAGAACAAACCGCCCACGGAGACCCCGCAGCAGCAGTATCAGAAGCTTTCGCAGGAGTATAACCGGGAGACAAGCGGACTCCTGGCCAAGCTCCGCCAGACCTATGCTCCGAAGTTCCTGGAACTCGCCGAGAAGAACCCAAAGGACCCGGCGGCGTTCGATGCCATTGGGTGGATCCTCAATAACGCCGCGACTGATCCACAGATGCAAGCCCAGAAGGTTAAGGCGCTGGACTTGCTGGCCCAAAATCATCTCCAGAGTGAGAAGCTGGGGCCGTTTTTCGCTCAGTTTGGGGCGTTCGGCGAATACAGGTTGACTGGCCGCGTTGCGGACCCCGCCAGCGAGAAACTGCTTCGCGCCATTCTGGAAAAGAGCCCGCACCAAGCCATTCAGGGCCAGGCGTGTTTCGCCCTGGCCCAGTACCTCAAGAACCTGTCGGAGCATGGCCGGCCGACCGAGCCGGAAAAAGTGACCAAGGAAGCGGAAGAACTGTTTGAGCGCGTCATCAACCAATACGCCGATGTCCGTGATGTCACGAAGCGGAATCTGGCCAGCCTGGCCAAACCGTTATTGCAGGCCCTCCGCTTCCTGGCGATCGGCAAGCCAGCGCCGGAGATTGAAGCAGCAGACCTGGGTGACGTGAAGTTCAAGCTAAGCGAGTATCGGGGCAAGGTGGTGCTGCTCGATTTCTGGGGGCATTGGTGACCGCCCTGCCGGGCCATGTACCCCCACGAGCGGTCGCTCGTCAAAAGGCTGGCGGATAAACCATTTGCTCTCATCGGCGTCAACAGTGATAAGGATAAAGAGAAGCTCAAGAAGGACATGGAGGAAAACCAGATCACCTGGCGGTCCTTCTGGAACGGGCCGGAGGGAACCGGCGGCCCCATCTCTAAGGAGTGGCGAATTCAAGGCTGGCCAAGCCTCTTCGTCATCGACCACAAGGGTGTCCTGCGCCATAAATATGTGGGATCCCCAGGCGAGAAGGTCCTGGATGAGGTGATCGAAAACCTGGTCAAGGAGGCGGAAGCGGCGCAGAAAGCGGCCAGCAACTGAATGCCTTAGTCAGTAGTCAGTAGTCAGTAGCAGAAGCCAGGCCTGGCCCTGCTACTGACTACTGACTAATTCAAATGAAAAGTTGACTCGTCGGCTTGATTACCAGTTCGGGCACAGAAACGTGCGGCGGCAGCGTGGCCACAAACAGGACGGCAGCCGCCACGTCTTCCGGCTTCAGGATTTGCTCGCGTTGCTCCGGCGTGACTGGCTGCGGGCGCACTTCCAGAATCGGCGTATCCACTTCACCAGGATAGATGGTGCTAACCCGAATGCCGCTGTCTTTCTCTTCGGCAGCCAAGCAGATACCCAGCGCGCGCATGCCAAACTTGGACGCCGCATAGGCTGCACCACCCAGCGGTCCCGCTCTCATACCGGCGACCGAACTGATGTTGATGATCAGGCCATTGTGCCGCTCCAGCATCTGGGGCAGTACCGCGTGGATGCAGTAAAACGCGCCGTCGAGGTTGGCCCGCAGTAGCAGCTGCCAGGTCTCTGGAGTCAATTCCCGGAAGCGGCGTTGCTTGATATTCACGCCGGCGTTGTTGACGAGGATGTCAATGGCGCCAAAGCGCTCGCTGACCCGCTGCACCAACGTCTGCACTTGCTGCGGATCCGCCACGTCGGCGGCGTGATGGGTCAAGCGGTCGCCGTTGGCCAACGATTCCGCGGCCCGCCGAAGCTTGGCTTCGTCGCGCCCGGTGATCGCGACCCGGGCGCCTTCGTGCAAAAACGTGCGGGCCACCGCCAGGCCGATGCCGCTGCCGCCGCCCGTCACCAACGCGGTCTTGCCAGTCAATTTGGTCATACAGGACAACTTTCCTCAATACCACATCAGCCAGACCACCATCCCAAGCCCCACCACGACAACAGCCACGCCGGCGCCGCTCGCTAGCGCAAGCAGCGCCATCAGCTGCCAGGAGAGCTGTCGCGGCTTGGCCTTTAGTGCAGGCACGGATACCTCGACTCCGTGCACAGGCTCCACAGGCAGCACATCCAACGGAGGCGGTGTGGGCGAATGCGGGGCGCACGTTCGGCAATACTTCTCCTTGGCGACTACCACCCTCCCGCAGGCCGGGCAAACCGGCGCGTTACCCGGCGGACCCCCTGCGAGCATTTGGGAGGGCAACGCCGACGCCGCGGCAGAGACGACCTCGCTGCTGACGGGTTGAGGGTTGGGTAGCGGAAAGCGCAAAAGATTGGCCTCGACGGCATCGAGCAGCTGCGTGCGGGCATTGGCCTCGTCCAGCGCTCGGTCCATGGGAGTGACCGGCGCCGGAATCTTCAGCCTTTTCTGGCAGCGTGGGCACGTGGCGACTTTGCCAACACCGCCGTGAAAGACGGCACCACAGGGGCAACGAACTCTCCGGGTGTGCGCCGGTCGGGGACGCGCATCCAGCCGTAGACGGACGCCCGCCCCACACTGGGGACAGCGCCTCTTGTAGCCCTGGGAACCCCGGCTGAAGGTGAGGACCACGCCACATCGGCACCTGCCACGCCGCGTCATAGCACTTCCCCGGGAGAGGGGATCTCGTTTCCCTGGCCACTATAAGCCGGCCCGAGGGAGGCCGTCAAGCATCTGTCTGCCTGCAAAGCATTCTTGAATGCTCGCAAGGGGCCATCTTTTCGGGGCTGGCAAGGGGGGCGCTAGCCCGCCGAAGCCGAATTGTCTCGGGGCTGGTCTTCCTGCTATACTAGAGACGATGGGTTTCGTGGGTACCTGAATCTCGGGATGCACGCACGTACAAGCAAGGGAGTTTCATGAACGTAGATCTGCGCCGGCGTCTAGAAGAGGTGGTCAGCCGTCTTACCCAGCTGCGGGACAGTCTTTGACATCGCCGCCAAACATTCTCTCCACGCTCAGTTCAACGGGCAGATGGGACAACCCAGTTTTTGGGATAATCCCGAAAAGGCCCAACAGGTCATCCAGCAACTAAAGCTGCTCAACGCCGTGCTCAAGCCGTTCGAGGACCTCGAGGCAGCTACGGCCGATCTGACCGCGTTGGCGGAGTTGGCCGAGGAGGAACCGAGCCTGGAAGGCGAGTTGGAAGGCGAGCTAGCTAAAATGGAGAAGCAGCTCGGCGACTTCGAGCTGCGGTCGATGCTGAGTGGCCCGCAGGATGCGAGCAATGCCTATTTGAAAATCCAGGCCGGCACCGGTGGCACGGAAGCGTGCGACTGGGCCCAGATGCTGCTGCGGATGTATGCCCGCTGGGCGGAACGGCACGGCTATCAGACCGAGATCGTGGATGAGCTGCGCAATGAAGAGGCGGGCATCCGTAGTGCCACGTTGCGCCTGGTCGGCGATTACGCCTATGGCCACCTCCAGAGCGAGTCAGGTGTCCATCGGCTGATCCGGATCAGTCCGTTTGACTCCAATGCGCGCCGGCAGACGTCGTTTGCCGCCGTCGATGTGATGCCCGAGATCGAGGGCACGATCGAGATCGACATCCGACCGGAAGACCTCAAGCGCGATACCTTTCGCAGTGGCGGTCCGGGCGGCCAGCACCAGAACAAGACCGAAAGCGGCGTCCGCTACACGCACCTCCCAACCGGCATCGCCGCCGAGAGCCGCAGCGAGCGCAGTCAGCACAAGAATGATCAGATGGCGCTGTCGCTGCTGAAGGCCAAGCTGTACCGCATCGAGGAACAGAAACGCCGGGCCGAGGTGGAAAAGCTGTACGACGAAAAAGGCGAGGTGGCCTGGGGCTACCAGATTCGCAATTACGTCATGCAGCCGTACACCCTTGTCAAGGACGTGCGGACCGGGATGGAGACGTCCCAGGTGGGGCCCGTGCTCGATGGCGCGATCGACGAGTTCATCCAGGCGTACTTGCGCTACAAGGCGGAGCGCGAGCACAAGAATCGCAATGGCAATGGGTAGCGACGGCCAATTGTAGGGTGCGTCAGCGCGGACTCGACGCACCCTACAACTGCAACTAATGTACACCGGGCGCGGCATTCGGCCGTTCGCTCGAAGGCCCGGTCATTTCGAGACGTCCGCTGGCTTGCAGAAAGTGTGCAAGGGCAGAAATCCTTGGTAGGGCGGCCGTGCGGGCGCAATGAATACGCGCGTCATATCAGGGATGGTTGAAGTATCCTCGAGAACCTCAAATTGGTCACTCAAGCGTAACCTGGAAACCAGCCTCTTCATCTGCTTGCCGAATGGCGTTCTCACCTCGCTCAGTGTTAACCTGTTCTCCAGGCCTCGACTGGGGCCACACCAGACGAACAGATTTGGGACAAGCGGTGTATCCGAAAGACTCCAGACCGTGATGGCGGCAAAATACCCCGTGCGATGCTCTTCATACGCGACGACTGACTTCAGGAACTTGAGGGCGAACCTCAGGAGGATGTCGTTGGCTGCGCTGGTGCCATCGGGGAGAAAGGTCGTTTCGGACTTCCGCGAGTAAAGAGGAACTTCGTCAAAGGACCCGCGTTGGTGGAACTGCGACAAGTCCGCAAGTTTCTCCTCTTCAAGGAGATTCCAGAGCCGAGATTCATAATCATGGGTATTCCTCATGCGTTCCATCCAGCCCCCTGAAGGAAGGTTCTCTGCGCCCTGGTCAGGTTGGGTGGTTGTTGTCCAGCCGGCAAATGTCTCCACGTGCCATCCCTGTTTAGGGCTAGACTGCCCAGTCCCGGCGCCAGGTGTGCGTGCCACTGCTCTCCCGGCAAATGAGGCGGGTCAATCCTGTGTATTCCGTGCGGCCCCTGGCCCTTCCAAACTGCTTGGCGGGCTTGGTTCGGTGTCATAACCCACGGGATTCCCTTACTCCGGCGTCACTTTGACGATCATTTTCGTGCCCGCGCGCACGATGCCAAGTTCCACCGGCTCGCCTTTTTTGTAGCTGGCGGCGAGCACCACCATGTATGTTTCCAGGTTCTTGACCGGCTTGCCGGCCACTTCAATGATGCGGTCACCTTCCTTCAGCCCCGCTTTCGCCGCCGCGCCTCCCTCTGTGACGCCGTCGAGCAGCACGCCATCCTTGTCATCGCTGTAGCTGGGGCGAATGCCGAGGCGCGGTCCGCTTACTCCTCCTGGACTCCTCCCCGTGGAGCCGCTAGCCAGCTTGACATACTCCGGCCGGTCCGGCACGGTCCGCAGGTACTCCACGAGGTCTTCTGTCCAATCGGCAATGCGCCGCATGCCTGCGACGTTGATCTTGTCGGCTGTGTCGCCGGGGCGGTGGTAATCCGAATGGTAGTCTGTCCAAAAAAAGATCACCGGAATCTGCTTCGCATAGAAAGAAGCATGATCACTCAACCCTGAGCCGCCGCCCGGCCTCTTCTGGAGCTTGAAGTCGTATTTCTGATTCAGAGTATCCAGAATATCCGAAAAGGTCTTGGCGGTGCCGCTGCCTTCGATCAGCAGCTTGTCCTTCTGCGTCTCCTTGTCTTTGCGCAGCCGGCCGACCATGTCGACGTTTACCATGGCCACCGTCTCCGCCAGGGAGAAGATCGGGTTCTTGCAGTAGTACTCCGAGCCCAACAGTCCGCTCTCTTCGCCGCTGAACGCCATGAACACCAGCCGCCGGCCTTCGCGGTTCCCCTTCTGCCCAAAGCGCCTGGCCAGCTCGATGACCGTGGTTGTGCCGGAGGCGTTGTCGTCGGCGCCGTGATGTATCTCCGGCTGCTTCAGATTGCGGGCCATGCTGCCGAATTCACCGTAGCCCAGGTGATCGTAGTGGGCCCCGAGAATCACGGTCTCCTTGGCCAGGGGCCCGGTACCTTCAAGCACACCGATCACGTTCTTGACGGCAATCGCTGGCCGTACGACATGGGCCTCCAGGCTCACCGTCCAGCCGTGCAACAAGTTGCTACGAGGCCGAAGTTCGCGATCGATGTCCTGCTCCACTTCGCGTAAGCCGGTACCGAGACTTGACTGAAGCATCCGATCGACCAGGGCACGGGTCACCTGTACCACGGGCGTGTCGCTCGAGGGCCGGTTGCCATAATAGCGGAACTCCAGCAGGCGATCGCCGTTCTTGGCCGTGTCGTAATCATGCAGCAGCAAGACTGCGGCCGCCTTGTTCAAGTTGGCCTGGATCAGTTTCGGAATCAGGGCGGCGTGTTGGTCGACACTGAACGGTGGCTGCGGGTTTTCCGCGCGCGGCGTTTTGCGTAGGATGATCACCACCTTGCCGGCGACATCCACGCCCTTGTACTCCTCATAGTTCAGCTCCGGAGCGGTAATGCCATAGCCGAGAAAAACCACCGGGGCGTTTGCGACTTTGCCGGCCTCCCCCAGGGACAGCGGCTGGAAATGTTCGCCCAGCTTCAACTCGATCTCCTGTCCCAGCGGTCCACGGAGGCGGAAGGAATTGGGTTCCTCCAGCCGGGCCGTGCCGGTCATGGTGAACCGCTGGAAGTAACTGCCGTCCGCCCCCGCCGGTTTAAGGCCGGCCTTGCGGAACTCGCTGGCGATAAAGTCGGCTGCCAAGTTGATGCCTTTGGTAGTAACGCCGCGCCCTTCGAGCTCATCCGAGGCCAGGTACGTGATGTCGTGGCGCATCCGGGCTTCGATGGCATCCTCGGCCCAGGCGGATTGCCCGCACAACCAGGCCACGATGCCGAAAAGAACCAGGATGCCACTTCGGACCTGCCACTGCCGCGATCGCATTGCTATCTCCCTGCGTGCCAACAAACAGGACACGAATCACCTACCCCAATCATCCGGTGAGCGTGTCTACACCCGGAACACGATCCGCCCGGCTCGCGCTCCCGAGCCGGGCTGGAAAAGACCTGCCTATTGTAGCAGACGGGGACGGCGAGCAAGAAGTGCCGACGGCTGTTCGCGCTCAAGTTTGACAAGGGAAGCCGTGCCGTAGGTGTTCTGGTGCCGGTTGCTCCTCGCGATCTCGTGTGGCCGCCTTACCCGATGATGACCCGTGGCTGACGCTCTTGGTCTGGCTCGGCACGGCAGATCAACTCGCGAACCAGCCATGGTATATTGCCCTCGCCAAACAGTAGGAATCGGATCGTCGCGGTGAGCGGGCTGTCGTCCGACCAACCAAAGTGAATTTCCGGTGGCTTGCTGAAGCGCGACAACTCCAAGCCGACGGCGGCAATCACGTGGGCGACGGAGACGCAGCGATCGATCCGCAAAATGAAGCGTCCATCCTGTTGGCTCACTTCCAGGAACGGCTGTTGATAGAAATCGCTGGCATCCCCCAGCTGGACTTCGACAAAAACGACCGGAATATCGGGCGTGAGCCGATGCCGTTGGCGGATGGCCGCTTCCTTGCCGCTCAAGCTTTGCCGGCCGGGACGGTGCGGCACGAGCACCGGAAAATCCATGTATTGCAGGCTCTCCCACAAGAAGCGCGAGTGCCCGTCGGCGAACTGAAATCCCTGAAAGCGGAGCTCCGTACTGCGCAGGATCCGGGAGACCACCGACGAGGTCATGATCGCGACGACAAACGCGAGGGCGATCGCCAAGCCTTCCGGCGTGACGAGGATGGTGGCCAATGCCGCCATGCCGAATAGGCTCGTGATAAGGACGAAGACCCAGGCCATTCGTGGGTAGGGGAGGCCGTGGCGCGCCTGGCGCACGTGCAGGAGGGAAGCCACGCCGGCACTACTGAGCATGACCAGGACGCTCGTGGCATACGCACCCCGCTGCGCGGTCACGCTGGCACGGAAAAACACGGTCACGGCCAGGTTGATGAGGTTAAAGACGTGCAGCATCGCCCCCAGGTTATGAGCCCATTCCAGCTCCATACCCAGACGATGCAAATACTGGGGGACCAGATCGCGTAGCCCGAGCGTGATGCTGGTCCCGGCCAGGCCAAGGATTAACACGGTGCTGAAGTCGTAGACCGTGCCGAACAGCTGGCCGCAAAGAGGATTGATTCGCGCGCTGCTGCCATCGGCCAAGGCGCCGCCGTGGGCCAGGTAAGCCAGGGCGCGATTGGTGGCCGGGCCTCCTGGGACAAAGGCTTGCGGGGGGATCAGCGTCGTCGTGACGAGCGCGGAGCCCAACAAGTACAAGGACATGATCCCCGCAGCTGCCATGAGCATCTTGCGCGTGTTGCGAATGCGCCCACGGCGCGAGCCAGACGCATCGGCGGGATCACCCTGGACGAGCGGCATGATGACCATGCTCAGCTCGAAGCCGCTCAGCCCGAGCGCCATCTTGGGAAAGGACAGCAAACACAAAGCCACCAGAGCCGCACTGCTCCCACTCGCGACCGGCGGTTGGGGCACATACCAGTGCCCTGTGATGAGAGCATCCCGCCAGGTCTCCAGAATGGTTGGGTGCTGTGCCAGGTAGAGGAGACCGCTGCCGATGAGGACCGCGTTGAGAGCGAGGTAGACGCCGAGGACGAGCACGGCCAACTGGAGGACGCGTCGGGTGATGCCCCGGCGAAAGAGGTGCCAGAACAGGAACCCCAGCAGCGACAGCAGTACCGTGACCACCATCTGTTTGTTCCAGTAGTCGAGGACCCGCTGCCAGAAACCAGCCGGGAGCAAGAGTCGCGCCCGATCGGCGCCGTGATCGAGGAAGTCGAGGGTCTCTTGCCACGCCGGTTGCGGGTTGTGGATAAGGTGCACGGCCGCATCGGCTACGGACAGCGTGCGCGTGATGACGAAGTCGGTGGCCGCGAAACCGAGCAAGGTCAGGATCAAGAGCTTGCCCAACCAGCCGTGAACCGTGCGCTCCAGCAAGCCGATCGCGCCCTGGCCTTCGGGTGATCGACCGGCCACGTAAAGATACAAAGGCAGTGCGCCGAGCAGGGTGACGACGACGACCACGATCGTCGCCAGCGGAGCCGCCAGTCCGGTGGTCTCGAAGGCAATCGAGGGCTGGTAAGCGAGCGTGCTGAAGTAATCCAGTCCGACCAGACAGAGAACTCCGAGCCAGTGCGTCGGGCGCGGCGCGTGGGGAGAAGCGGGTTTGCTGACCATGCCCGGTTATAAGGGCTAGGCACGGCGGCGCCAAGCGAAGCCGAGCAAGCGGAGAGCGCCCAGGCCAAGCAGCAAGAGTGTTCTCGGCTCCGAGACAGCACTCACGCTGGTACGGACTTGAATGGTCGCCTGCCCGGAACCGTGTTAGGCCGCGGCTCCGATAACCATCGGGCTTCCTTGGCGCCAGTTCGCTGATAAGTCTTAGAGAAGACTGTAACTCCAGCTGACCGGTCGGCCATCGCGATAAGGCATGACACCATGAAACTGCCGCTCGGTGCGTTCGAAGATCAAGGGAAGAAAATAGCGGTCTCCCTCCCACAACGGCAATTCGAGAAGGCGTTGGAGAGCCACCCATTGCAACGTCCCCTCCGCGTTGTCCCGGAGCGGTTGTCCGCTCCAGCGCTCGATGCGAAAGAGGAAGCCGAACCAGTCTTCGCCCTTGCTGCCGAAGCCGGGCCAGCTAATGGTGCCGCGCAGGAGCACCTGCTCGCATTCCAGGCCGGCCTCCTCCCGAATCTCGCGGCGCAGGCAAGCGACCACGTCTTCGCCCGCATCCACTTTGCCGCCCAAGCCGTTGTACTTGCCGAAATGCGGATCCTCGGGCCGGCGATTGCGGTGTACCAGAAGCACTTGCTGGCCATCCGCGGAGAGGATGTAACCCAGCGTAGCCAGAATCGGCGTGTAGGGCATGATGCTCCCCAGGACCGAGCGCTAGCGGCCAAAATCACGTGTATTCAGATACAGTTCCTGGCTTTGGCCCGCGCCAGGACGCAGCACCGCCGCCAGGTCGGCTGCGGCTCTCTCCGCTTCCGGGACGGTCGCGAAGACGAGGGCCTGGTAGGGTTGGCCCGGTACTCGCTGGCAAGCGAGGAGGGCGACCTCGCCCACGCGGGCCTGCACCCAGTGCCCGTTTTTCGCTGGCGAAAGAATCACCTCGACGCGAACCGAGCCAACTTCGTCGGTGAGGACCTCGTAGAGCCGGCGCGCCAAGGTTTCCGCCTCGTGCCGGCCGACTTCCTGGAAGCGCGGTCCGAAACCGTTCGCGGAGCCCCCGAGTGGCACCAAGTCACAGGCCAACGCCCGGGGTCGCAGGAGCACCAGCGTCCGCCGTCCCGGAGGCACCAGGATGCCCAACGCGCTGGGTCCGGCTTGAGCGCCCTCGACCGTGTGAAATGACATGGCCGCGATCTCCTCACCTAGTGTAAGGACAAACGACGAGTTGTTTAACGTAGCCACAAGCGTCCTCGCTTGTGGGCTGGAGCAGCCCACAAGCGAGGACGCTTGTGGCTACGATTAGACAACAGGAACAGATACGTTGCCGTGGCATTGTAACGCCCCTCGGGCAAAAGCCCAACGGGCTCTGCTGCCTTGGTTGCCAAGCCGGGTGGAACCTGCAACAATGAGAAACTTCACCCGCTCCAAGTCAAGAGTGTAAGGAGTCTGCATGATGCTGTGGATGCGTGTTGTGCTGCCGCTGGCCTTCGCCCTGGCCGTCTTCTTCGTCTTGGGCCGTCCTATCACGGCTGTGGCCAGTCCCGAAGCGACGAACCGGGCCCGGCAATTCCTGACGAGCCACGAAGCGAAGCTGCGGTCCCTGGAAGTCGCCGCCAGCCTCGCCTGGTGGAACGCCAACATCTCCGGCAAAGATGAGGATTTCAAGAAAAAGGAAGAGACCCAAAACCGCATCGATGAGGCGTTGGCCGATGCGGCCCGGTTCCGCGAACTGAAGGAAATCAAGTCCCAGGGCGGGATTGATGACCCGATCCTGGCCCGCGCCATCGACGTGCTCTACCTGACCTACCTGGAAAAGCAGGTCGATCCCGCGCTGCTCAAGAAAATGGTGGCCAAGTCCAATGCCGTTGAGAAGGCGTTCAACGTCTTCCGCGCCACGGTGGACGGCAAGGAAATGACCGATAGCGAGCTTCGCCGGGTGCTGAAGACCGCCAAGGACTCGAAACGCCGCCAGGAAGTGTGGGAGGCAAGTAAGAAGGTTGGCGCCGTCGTCGAGGCCGAGCTCAAAGAATTGGTCCAGCTACGCAATGAGGCCGCGACGCAGCTGGGGTTCAAGAACTATCACGCCCTTCAGCTCTACTTGAATGAACAGAATGCCGACGAGCTGATTCAGCTGTTCGACCAACTCGACGCCTTGACACGGGAGCCGTTCCGCGCCGCCAAGGCCGAGATCGACGCGAAGCTCGCCACGGACTACGGCATCACGGTCGGGGAGCTGAGGCCGTGGCACTACCACGATCCGTTCTTCCAGGAATCGCCGGCCGTTTTCGCGGCCGACCTCGATGCACCGTATGCCAAGGCCGACCTCCTCCAGCTGTGCCGCGACTTCTACGCCGGCATCGGGCTGCCCATCGACGATGTCCTGGCCCACAGCGATCTGTACGAGAAAGCCGGCAAGAGTCCACATGCCTTCTGCACCGATATCGATCGCCAGGGCGATGTGCGCGTGCTCGCCAACATCGTCAACAACGAGTACTGGATGGCCACGATGCTGCATGAGCTGGGTCATTCGGTCTATAGCAGCAAGAACATCCCGTCGTCCTTGCCCTACACGTTACGCATGGAGGCGCACATTTTGACGACCGAAGGAGTGGCGATGATGTTCGAGCGCTGGTCCAAGAGCCGGGCCTGGCTCGAACGCATGGGCATGAAGGTGGACAATCCCAAGGTGTTTGACGAGACCGCTACCAAGATGCAGCGGAACCAGTTGTTGATCTTCTCCCGCTGGTGCCAGGTCATGCTCCGCTTCGAGAAGAGCATGTATGAGAATCCGGGGCAGGATCTGAACAAGCTCTGGTGGGACCTGGTCGAAAACTACCAGGGGTTGAAGCGGCCAACGGGGCGCAACGCTCCGGACTTCGCGAGCAAGATCCACATCGTCAGCGCCCCGGTCTATTACCACAACTACATGATGGGCCAGCTGTTCGCCTCGCAGGTACATCACGCCATTGCGCGCGACGCGCTGCACGGGGCGGATCCGGCGACGGCTCTCTATGTTGGTAATAAAGAGATCGGAGAGTTCATGAAGAAGCGAGTCTTCGGTCCCGGTCGGACGCTCAGCTGGAATGGGCTGACGAAACACGCTACCGGGGAGCCGCTCAACGCCAAGGCGTTCGCGGCTGACTTCAAAGGCAAGTAAGTGTCGAGCCCGAAGCGCGAGGGACAAAGGCGTTTCCTTCGCTCGCGCTTCGGGCTCGTCGTATCACTAGATGATCAACTGTTCACGATACAATTCGAATGCCGCGCTCCAGGCGTCCGGTTCGGTGTCGTAGAGGGGTGCAGTACTCCGAACCTCCGGACCATCCACCTGGAACCGTAGGCCCGCCGACCAACGACTGTCCTCCGCGCGGTGAACGCGGATGAACGCCTCTCCCAAGTTCGGCGCCGTCAGGCGATAGCTCTCCGGCCCCGCGGCCTCCACCTTCCCCTGGCGTTGCTGAAACCAAAAGGGAGGAACGGGCTGCATGGCAACGATCTCCCTCTGAAGGGGCGCATAGAATCGTTTAGCCCTGAGCGCTCGGGCGAGCGCGACCTCCGCGCTCGCCCGAGGCTCGCGGCTAAACAAACCCTCAGTTCTCCGGCCGCAGCTGGCGCACCTTGTAGTTAATGCGCTGGAGGACGTCGTTGGTCTTGGTGATTTCCTTGCCTTTGGCGGTCTCGCGAAGCTCGGCGGCGAGCTTGCCCAGGTCACCGGCCTCGACCTCAAGCTTGTCCTTGTGCTTGGCCGGCACCTCGCTCGCCTTGGCGAGGAACCGGGCCGTCTGCTCCAACCCCTTGGCCGCGTCCTCCAGATCTACCCAGCCGTCGACATAATACGCCTCATTGGCCGCGGAGGCCTGGACCCGTGCCCGCGTGACCAGATCGGCATAAGGCAACGGCTGTCCATCGTCCGGTAGGGGCTTGAGCGGTAGCCGCTCGGCTGGCAGCTGGCAACCGGCGAGGGCGAACAGCAAGAAACCAAGACGTAACGCGCGGCTCATGAGGCACCTCAAGTTCATTGCAGATTGCAGATTTAAGATTGCAGATTGGAGGGCAGGTCGACAATCTCAATTCTGCAATCTGCAATCTGCAATTGGTCGGCCGCCCGTCACGCCGATTCCGCGTCAGCGTGTGCCCGGAGAAGTCACGGGCGTACGAGGGGCCACGGCGGCCGAATCATCCGGCAGCGCCAGGCCGGCCCGGCCCCGGCGCTGCTGTTCGGGGATCGTTAGCAGCGGGTCGTCCACGCGCTCGGGCTTGCGCGAGGCGAAGGGACCCGCATAATTCTGGCAACCAGCCAACAGCAACACACTTACCAGCAAAAGTCGGTGCATCTTCTCTGCTTCCTTCCTCGGGTCGATCTGAGGGGGTGCCCAGGCCTCTGTTCTCTCTATATCGACCCTGCCCCTATTTTGGGCGCAATGCCAGTCGAAAATCCAGGGGGTAGTTCCGTAAAGCGCAGAACCTTGCCGTACGGCCGGTGTCGGCCGCAGGTAGCAGAAGGAAAGTATATCCCCCCGGACCACCCTTTTCCGGGAAAGGCGCAAATCGGGCAGATTCAGCCCGGCGCGCGTGCCGGTGGCAACTTGAGGGATAACCCGCGGCTTGTTACGATGGGACAACGATCGCTAGGCGCCAATCCAGTTGGCGAACTGCAAGCAGAAGACGTGGAACACCCGGGTAGGTACAACGATGCGCAATAAGGACAGGTCGGGCCTTTCGGAGGACATGTTTGCCGAGACGCGAATGACGTTTGGGGAGCATCTGGAGGAGCTGCGCTTACATCTGTGGCGCGCCATCGCCGGCTTCGGCGTCGCCTTGTTCTTGAGCTTTTTTATTGGCCGGGAGGTGCTCGCATTTATCGCGGCTCCCGTCGAAGAGCAGCTGTCGAAATTCTATGAGCGGCGCGTCAAAAAGGTCCAAGCGGAGCTCCAGGAGGGGGACAACAGCAAGTGGAACTCGGTCAACGCGGCCAAGGAGATGGAAGTCGCCGTGCGGCGTGGCCAGCTGGCGCAGGCCCTGGGCCAGAAGCCGCTGGCCAACGGCGACGACGACGATTGGGTCGATCTCACGCTGCGCATCCAGCCGCTGAGCCTGGCCATCGCCCTGCACGAATCCGAGATGGTGGTCGGCCGCCGACCCGTGCTCTCCACCCTGAACGTGCAGGAAGCGTTTATGGTGTACTTCAAAGTGTGCATGTATTCGGGCATCGTGCTCGCCAGTCCCTGGATCTTCTGGCAGATTTGGGCTTTTATCGCCGCCGGACTGTATCCACAGGAAAAGCGCTACGTCCAGGTTTATCTGCCCTTTAGCCTGGGCTTGTTCCTGGCTGGCGTGTTTGTGTGCCAATTCCTGGTCATCCCCCGAGCCGTGGAGGCTCTGCTCTGGTTCAACGAATGGATCGGCCTGGAGCCAGACCTGCGACTGAACGAATGGCTCGGCTTTGCCATTATGATGCCGCTGGTCTTCGGCGTCTCGTTCCAGACACCGCTGGTGATGCTCTTCCTCGAGCGCCTGGGCATTTTGAACATTGAAACCTATCGGAGCAAACGCCGCCTCGCCTGGTTTGTCATGGCTGTCTTCGCGGCCGTCATTACTCCCTCCACCGATGCCGTTAGCATGCTGTTCCTCTGGGTGCCGATGAGCGCGCTCTATGAGCTCGGCATCCTTCTGGCTCACATGTCTCCGCGGCCACCCGATCTGGATATCGACGTGCCCGAGTCGGAGGAGATGGTGGAGGTCTGACAAGTTCATTGCAGATTGCAGACTTAAGATTGCAGATTGAAAGGTAGGTCTGCAATCTTAAGTCTGCAATCTGCAAGCTTAAATCTGCAATCTGCAAGCTGTGATGAAGCCACTCGTCTACTTGGTTGGTGCCGGTCCGGGGGATCCTGGTCTGTTGACGCAGCGCGCCGTCGAATGCCTGGCCGAGGCGGACCTGGTGCTTTACGACAAGCTGGTTCCGCTCCGACTCCTGGACCATGCCCCGGCGCAGGCAGAGCGGATTTGTGTGACCGAACTGCCCGGCTGTCACCCGCAGCGTTCGCCGCAGATTCAACACACGCTGATCGAAGCGGCGCGCCAGGGGAAACGGGTTGTGCGCCTCAAGGGAGGCGATCCGTTTCTCTTCGGTCGCGGCGGCGAAGAGGCTGAGGCCTTGCGGGCGGCCGGTATTTCCTTCGAGATTGTCCCGGGTGTCACTGCGGCCCTGGGGGCGGCGGCATGCGCTGGCATTCCCTTGACCCATCGGGCCCACGCCAGCGCCGTCGCTTTCGTGACGGGCCATGAGGATCCCGCCAAGCCCGATAGCGCTCTCGATTGGGGCGCGCTGGCTCATTTTCCCGGCACTCTGGTCCTGTACATGAGCATCGCCCGCTTGCCCCAGATTGTGCCGGTCCTCCTGGAGGGAGGCAAAGCCGCGGATACACCCGCCGCAGTGATCCAATGGGGCAGCACCGGCAACCAGCGCACGATTGAAGCGCCCCTGAGCCAGTTGCCGCAAGCGGTCCAGGCCAGCGGCGTGACGTCTCCGGCGATCATCATCATCGGTTCGGTCGTGACTCTGCGTGGGCAGCTGGAATGGTTCGAACACCGGCCACTCTTCGGCAAGCGGGTGTTGGTCACGAGGCCCCGCCATCAGGCCAGCAGTCTGATGCGCCACCTGGAGCAACTCGGGGCGATGCCGGTGCTCTTGCCCGCCGTGGAGATTCGCGAGCCGGCCGACTGGTCCGCGGTGGACCAGGCCCTGGCTCATCTGGCGCAGTACCAATGGCTCGTTTTCACCAGTGCCAATGGCGTGCACGCCCTACTGCGACGCCTTGGCCAGACCGGCCGCGACCTGCGCGCCCTGGGGTCGGTTCGCCTCGCGGCCATCGGTCCGAAGACAGCGGAAGCGCTTCAGAGTTATTACCTGGAGCCGGACTTCGTCCCGCCGGAGTTCCGCTCCGAGGCTTTGGCGGCGGGGCTCAAGGAGCGGGTCGCGGGGCAACGCGTCCTGCTGGCGCGGGCGGACCGCGGTCGCGATCTCCTACGCCAAGAGCTGGCGACCGTTGCCCAGGTTGATCAGATTGCCGTGTATTGCCAGATCGATGCTCTCGAGGAAAGCTCCGAGGTTCTCGATGCCTTGCGACGTGGGGAAATCGATTATATCACGCTGACGAGCTCCAACATCGCGCGTGCCTTGCTGCGGCTGCTCGACGAAACCTGCCGTCACCGCATCATGGCGCGCGAGGTGCAACTCGTGAGCATTAGCCCAGTTACGAGTGCCGCGATCGGCGAGTTTGGACTGCCAGTGGCTGCGGAAGCATCCGACTACACGATGGCTGGGGTAGTTGCGGCGCTGGTGCAGCTCTCTTCGAAGGGGTCAGGACGGAGTACGTGAGACCCAAGAAACCATTTTGAATGAATTCGTCGTCGGTCCCCCAACCCCGCTGGAAGGCCTGCGCAGAAGCGCAAGCGTAAGCAGTGCCAGCTTTTCGGATGGCAGTCGGCAACCTCTCTTTGTACGATCGGCAAGAATTCCGAAATTCGCGCGCTCTGTGTTCTCTCATTCGGCGCCTATTACCTTAGAGGGTGGTCGTGCCTACCAAAGCGGGAGACGGGGGACCGTCCTTGGACCGGTTCCGGGACTATCTGCTCCTGTTGGCCCGCGTGCAGCTGGATGCCCGACCGCGCGCCCAGCTGAATCCGTCAGACATCGTGCAACAGACGCTGTTGGAAGCCCACCGCCAGCGCGGGCAGTTTCGCGGCCAAGACGATGCCGAGCTGGCCGGCTGGTTGCGGCAGATGCTGATCCATAATGTAGCGGACGCGGGACGGGCGCTGAGGCGAGCCAAGCGGGATGTGGAACTGGAGCGTTCGTTGGAGGCGGCCCTGGAGAATTCTTCGGTGCGCCTGCAAGCCTTCCTGGTCGCGGACCAATCCTCGCCCAGCCAGCACGCCATGCGGAACGAGGAGTGGCTGCGCCTCGCCGACGCCCTGGCTCAATTGCGGGAGCCGCAACGCGAGGTGATTCTGTTGCACTATTTGCAAGCGTGTCCTCTGGCGGAGGTGGCGCGCCAGGTGGGGCGGAGTGAGGCGGCGGTGGCTGGCTTACTGCATCGTGGCCTGAAGAAGCTGCGCGAACTGCTACACGAACGGGAGTGACCCATGTCGCACGAGTCTCACGAGCCTTCCGAACGCGAACAGCGCCTGGAGGAAGTCCTGGCCGAGTACTTGCGGGCCGTGGAAGGCGGCCAGGCGCCGGAGCGCGAGCGCCTCCTGGCCCGCTATCCGGAGCTGGCCGGCGATCTCCGCGAGTTCTTCGCCAACCAGGACGCGATGCGACGGCTGGCTGAGCCCCTGCGTGCCGCCGTTGGCGGTGGGCCGGCGAAGGTCAAGCCTGCCGAGGGACCGCGTACGCTGGCGGAGGGCGAACCGCAAATGCCCGGGCCCGGAGCCCAGGTGCGCTACTTCGGCGATTACGAGCTGCTGGAGGAGATTGCCCACGGTGGCATGGGCGTGGTGTTCAAGGCGCGGCAAGTCAGTCTCAATCGCATCGTGGCCCTGAAGATGATTCGTGCGGGACAATTGGCCACGACGGCCGACGTCCAGCGCTTTCAGCGCGAAGCCGAGGCGGCGGCGAACCTCGACCATCCGCACATCGTGCCTCTCTACGAGTTCGGCGAGCATGAGGGCCAGCACTACTTCAGCATGAAGCTGATCGAAGGCCAGGACCTGGCGCAGCTGCTGAGCGGTGGGCAATCGGTGGTGGCTAGCGCCGAGCAGCAACGGCGTGTCGCCCAGCTGCTGGCGACGGTGGCGCGGGCGGTACACCATGCACACCAGCGGGGCATCCTGCATCGGGATCTCAAACCAGGCAACATACTGGTTGACCGGGAGGGCCAGCCACACATCACCGACTTCGGGCTGGCCAAGCGTCTGCACGGTGGGCCGGGCACGACGCAGAGTGGGGCCATTGTCGGCACGCCCAGCT
>JBGQLF010000009.1:0-24171 GCA_041499985.1 Gemmataceae bacterium | reverse complement strand
GATCGCCATCATTGCCGTCCTGATCGGCCTGCTGCTGCCCGCGGTGCAGAAGGTCCGCGAGGCGGCCAACCGGATGCAGTGCGCCAACAACCTGAAGCAGATCGGGCTCGCCTGCCACAACTTCCACGACCGCCAGGGCCGGCTCCCGCCCGGCCTGGGTTGGTTCCCCGGCCCGCAGCAACCGCCAACCGGGTCCGGGGGGGCCTACGGCACCGTTCACTTCCACCTCCTCCCCTACCTCGAGCAGCAGAACCTCTACCAGCGCGCTTTCGACGGCAAGAACTATGACCTCACCTTCGGCGATATCCACTCGCGCCCGGTCAAGGTCTACCTCTGTCCGTCCGACCCGAGCGTGGGGGCCGACGGCACGGTGACGGACGACCAGCTGACGCCGTTCGCCGCTAACCCGTGGGGGACAGGCTGCTACGCCTTCAACGTCCAGGTGTTCTCGACGACGCAGCCGGACGGGAGCCTGGTGGATCCCTGGGGGGCAGCCCGGATCTCCGCCTCCTTTCCAGACGGCACCTCCAACACCATCCTCTTCGCCGAGAAGTACGCCCGCTGCACGAACACCGACTACGACGGCGGCAGCTACTGGGGCAACTGGCTGGTGGGGCACGGTCCCAAGGCGCCGGGGTTCGGCATCTCCAGATTGGGTCCGCAGGGGATCGGGCCGGCGTCGAAGTTCCAGGTGCGGCCGTCGCCGTACCTGGGCAACTGCGACCCCACGCGGACGGCCACGGCCCACTCGGGCGGCATGAACGTGGTCCTGGCCGACGCCAGCGTGCGCGCGCTCTCCCCCGCCATCAGCGGGGCGACGTGGTGGGCCGCCTGCACCCCCGCCGGCGGGGAAGTCCTCGGCGCCGATTGGTAAGCGTAGGGAGGGAGAAGAACCAGCCGCAGTAGGGTGCGTCTTCGCCGACTCGACGCACCCTACTGCTACTGCGGGAGCGTTCGCTTGCCTTGGACTGGTTGCACGTGTTTGGTATAGTAGCAGTCGCCGCGGTTCGCTTTGCGGAGTGCCGATAAATAAAGTTGTTCCCAGGAGGCTTCCCATGAGCACAGCCGAAAGACACCGCTCGCCCGTCTACCGGCAGCTGGAAGCCTATGAGGAATCCTGGAAGAGAGACCACCAGCAAGCGATGGGTTGCCGGGATTGGGAAGACGCCATTGCGGTCGGCAGCAACATCTTCCAGATGCTGCGGGAACGCGAGCAAGTCTGGCGCCACCAGGTGTTTCGCGGCGTGCTTCCCTACTCCGAGGACGACGACCTCGACCACCAGGGCCGCTTTGCCAACTGGCTGGATACGACCAGGGAAGTTCTCGCTGCGCTTCTGCCACAACTGGAAAAACGCTTCGGAACAGTCGAGGGTGCTTCCAACCTCCGTGAATGTGCAGAACTCGCTGAAAAGATCGTCTTGGGGTGGCAACCACCGCGCCTGTCTATGGCGGTGGGGCTGCGTGAGATGACTCTCTCTTCCGAGGCGGCTGCCGAACTCGATCGCATCCTGGAAGAAGCCCGGCGGAATCCGCCTCCCCGAATCGAGAGCCGAATGGAAGTCAAGGATGCGTCCTTCTTGAAGCGTCCTGCCCCCAGCAAGAACCCCTCCTGACGGTTCGACTTCATGGGATGTTCGCATGGACGCCTTGGTTGCTATCCCGTTTACCGCCGAGTTGTTGGCTCGCGTCGGCGACTTCGATTGTGGCGAGTTCGGGAACGTTCCTCGGCGAAACTCTGTTTCGCTTGCCACCGCGAAACAGAGTTTCCAGCAAAGCCGTTCCCAAACAGGAGTTTGGGAACGAGGGGATTCGAGATGCTCCGCTTGTATCTGCCAGAAAAGCCATGTTAGGATGCGTTGGGAGGTGGATTCTCTTTACAGGAGTTTGGCGATGGCTACTGTGGAGACAACCCTGAACCAGATCCTCGACGTGGTGCGGCAGTTGCCCGAGCCGCAGCGGAAGAAGCTGGTGCAGGAAATCGAAGCCCTCCCGAAGCTGTCGCAGATTCGAGCTGCTGCTCGTCAGCTGCGTGGCCAGCATCGTCTAGGCACCAAACTACGCAAGCGACTCTCCGCTCTCCTGGCAAAAGGAAACGCCGGCACCCTCACACCGGCGGAAAAAGCGGAATTGAACGACCTGGTCGAGGAGTTCGAGAAGAAGACGCTGGAGTTGGCCCAAGCGCTCGCCGAGACGCTGCGGCCAGTGGCTCCTCCGCGCGACCGTCCGGTGACCTGAGGATGGCGCGCTCACGGTCCCTTGCTGCACAGCTTCGCCGCGCCGTTGCGCAACGTGCCCGCTGGTTGTGTGAGTATTGTCATTTACAGCAAGAGCTCTGCCCGGAACCGTTTGAGATCGACCACATTATTCCGCGGGCAGCACAGGGGCCCACGGATCTCACGAATCTGTGCCTGTCTTGTCCGGTATGTAATAACGCCAAGCAAGATCAAGTTCGGGGCCTGGACCCTGCCACGGGCGGACATGTCCAGCTGTTCCATCCACGACTTCAGGACTGGGATCGGCATTTTCGCTGGAGCGATGATTTCGGAACCCTTCTGGGCAGAACACGGATCGGTCGAGCCACAGTGGCCACGCTGGACATGAACCATCCCCGGGTTGTGCGCATCCGGCTCCTCTGGGCGGCCTTGGGGCTGCATCCTCCTGCCTGAAGCCCTTGCCTGGTTCCCCAATTCCCTCGTTCCCAAACAGGAGTGTGGGAACGAGGGAAAACGAGGAGAATTGGGCCGCTCCTTACGCGCCCCGCTGCCGCCGCCGGCAGTAGCCCACCAGACCCAGGCCGCCCAGACCGAGCAACCCCCAGCTACTCGGCTCCGGCACGCCGCTGGGGGCGGCGCCGACTACCTCGGTCGCGTCCAGCGTGCCGACGACACGGCCACTCGGGAAGGCCCAGTATTGCTCGCCCGAGACCGAGCCGCCCACTGCCAGGTTGTCCAGCGCGACCGGCCGCAAAGAGAATCATCCTCTGGTGAAGCCGATCGAGCACAGTGCCAACTCGGCGGCCAGGCGCTGGACAAAGGCCTCGAGCACGGCGGCATGGCTGGCGGCTTCGCCGAACAGCAGCACATCAGGCATCAACATCTCCCCGCAAAATGCGCGCGGAGACCGGCACAGGCCCCTCTTCCGCGTCCCGAGCCTCTTTGATCTCGACAGGGCGATACAGCTCACTCCCTTGGCCTGCGTACGGCTCGATCACTGACTTACCGTCGCGCTTCCGGCAGCAAAGACGATAGTCCGACCGCAGTGGGAAGCGCTGGAAAAGCAGCTTTTTGCTACCACTGTGGAGTGGAAATGCTTAGGATCCTTGGCGCACGGCGCAGCTCGACAACATCGGCCACTAAGACAGCTGAGCGCTACCCACAGCCGGCCCACCTGGCGGCACAGGCAGTGGAGATCCTGATGGGTCCGTCGCGGCAACAGACCCGCCACGAAGAGGAGTTGAACCCATGTCGGACCAGGACACGTTTGCCGATTTCATGCGCCGCATCCGCGCCGGGGACGAGCAAGCCGCTGTGGAGTTGGTGCGCCGCTACGAGCCGCTCATCCGCCGCGAAGTTCGGCTCCAGCTCGAGGACCGGCGCCTCTGCCGGCTGTTCGACTCGATGGACGTCTGCCAGTCCGTGCTGGCCAGCTTCTTCGTGCGCACCGCCGCGGGGCAGTATGACCTGGACCAGTCGGCACAGTTGCTGAAGCTGCTGGTGACGATGACGCGCAACAAACTGGCCTCGGCCGCCCGCCGCCAGCATCGCCAGCGCCGGGATCAGCGCCGGGCAGCCCGTGGGGGAGGGGACGAGCTCGAACAGGTCGCCGCCACCGGTCCCAGCCCGAGTGAGCTGGTGGCGGGCGAAGAACTCCTGCACCGTTTCCGCCAGGGCCTCAGCGCCGAGGAACGGCAACTCGCCGACCTACGCGTCCAGGGTCTCTCCTGGGCCGATATCGCCGCTCAGCTGGGCGGCAGACCCCAGGCCCGGCGTATGCAGCTGGCCCGCGCCATCGAACGCGTCGCCCAGGAGCTCGGCCTGGAAGAAGCTCCCCCGGAGTGAACCGACAGGTCACTTCCTCGTACGGGATTCCCTCGAGGGAAGCTTTCGCAGCAGCTTCGGCCGGGATCGCTACCATTTGCCCTCAATCTACTCCCCCTCTGATCCGACTACCAAGCGAATTCTGCAACACCGGTGCGGACTTTCGGCGCCTCTGCTGGCGAGATGTCCGAAACCAAAAAACTCGCGCTTTCCTGTGCGTTTTCGGTGGCGATGGCGATGAAAGAAGTGTGGGCCGGCGCGACGCTGGCCGCCAAAGTCTGACTCTTGCACAGGGCCCAACCATGCGCAGCCTTCTCCGCCGACTGTTTTGCACCCGCTCCCGAGCCACCCGCATCCCCGCTGCCCGCCCCTTCCGCCCCGGGCTGGAGCCTCTGGAAGGGCGCGACGTGCCCTCCGTTGTCAGCGTGGATGCCGAGGCCGTGGTGCGTGCCGTGAACGACCACGTCCTGGGAGTCAACCTCACGGGCTGGGACGGCTACCTGGCAAGCAAGCACTACAGCGCCAAGGACACGACCCCCGATGCCGGTACCGCCACGATGATCCAGAACGCGGGGCTGCGCCTGCTCCGCCTGTCGGACGGTAGCGGCACCGACGAGTGGCATTTCGACAAGGAACTGGACCCGAACGGCTTCACCAGCGGCGCGGGGCTGCTGGCCCGGATCACGAGTGGGGAATCATTGGTGGACCCACTTCCGCGCTGAGGTGAGGCCGGGCATCCAAACCGACCAAGGGCCTGTGAGAGCGGCCGGCCCCCGTCGTCGTCTTTCCACCGGTACAGATCGGGTGAAGCGTCAATTCACCTTCCCCGACTTGGACTGGGGAGCTTCTTCGATCTGGAGCCTTTGCAGCAGTTTCTGGAAGTCTGCCTGGGGCCGGAGCGGATCGAGGTGGCGGTCCGTCTTGAATTCCTCGACACGGCCCGCTTGCTTGAAATAGCCGGCCGCCTCGCCCTTGAGCAACTGGTCGACGCCGTAGGCGGCATATTGCTCGGCCCATTTCTCGCGTTCGTCAGGCGGCAGGTTCGCGTCCTTCTGGGCAGCGACCGACGCGGCCGAGCAAGCCCAGGCTAAGCGATAGAAGTTGCGGAGTTCGATGGACTTGTTCTGTGCGATGGTCTGGACCTCGGCCATGGCTCGGGCGTGATCTCCCATGCACGCCATAGCTTCGGCACGCAGCGCACGAATCATGTCGCCGCGCCGGCCGTTGTCCAAGGCCAGGGCAAGGTCCCAGTCGTGAATGGCCTCCGCGTAGCGATCCAATTCCCGTAGAGCAAGGGCGCGATCCCGGTGGGCACTGCACAGCCAGATCTTGGCCGGGGCGTGTTGTGGCTCTTTCTGGAGCACGCCTTCCAGCGTGCGAATGGCCTGGGCGTGCGTGGCCACGGCTGCTTCCACCTTGCCGGTTTTCTGGAGGAGAATCGCCAGATTGGTGTGATACCCTCCCAGCATCACCGCATACTCGGTGACATCAGGTTGCTCGTGCACCAGGCGCTCGACGATCTCCAGCGCCTGGCGATATTCCGCGGCGGCCTGCTCGTGACGGCCCGTGGCCACGTAGAGAACGGCCAGATTGTTATGGTTCTTGGCCGCGCCGACTTGATAGGTGAGGACACGGGGCTGTTGCTCCGCCAAGCTCCGCTTCAGTTCCAAGGCCTCACGCAGGGCCATTTCGGATTGGGCTTTGCGATCGGTGTCATAATACAGCATCCCCAGATGGAGGAGGTAGATCGACAAGTCCTCTTGATACTTGCCGATGCTCGGGAGTTGACGGACCAGGGGCCTGCCGATTGCGAGTGCTTTCTGGAATGCCGCCTCGGCTTCTCCCAGTTGGCGGGCCTCCAGGTAGAGAACACCCAGGAGGTTGTCGGTGTTGGCGAAGTCGTTTTTGTAGGAATCGACCTCGGGTTGCTGCGCCACCAAGGTCTCCAAGATCGTTAAGGACTTCTTCGCCTCGGCCCCCGCCTCGGGCGATCGGCCGAGCGAGCGGAGAAGAACACTCAGGTTGAAGTGGATACGGGCCAAACGCTCCTGATAGCCAATGACCTGGGGTTGTTGCCGCGCCAAGGATGCCACCATCTCCTGGGCCTTCTGGAACTCTGCCACCATCAACGGGGACTCCTGGGTGGAAACGTGGAACGTAGTCAGCGCGTGGCGGTACTCGGCGAGGGATTCCAGGTAGTCGAGGACGCTGGGGTGCTGGCGGACCAGTTGCTCGCTGATCGCCAGGGCCTTCTGCCGTTCGGCCCCCGCCTCGGATAAGCGCCCATCCGCTTCGTACAACGCGCCGAGCCTACTCCGGATTCCGGCCAGTTTGTGTTGGTAGTCCGAAAGCTGCGGCTGCTGGCGCGCGAGCTGCTCCAAAATGTGCAAGGTCCGTCCCAATTCGACTTCAGCCTCGGCTAGTTGGCCGGTTCGCTGGCAGAGAAGGCCCAGGCTCTGGTGGCCGAGGGCGAAGGTTTGCTGCTGCTCGGCCGAGAGGTTGACGTGTTCATGCTCCAGCTCCTCTCGGATTTGCAGCGCCCGTTGATATTCGGCCTGGGCCAAGGGGATACGCCCGGTCCGGGCATAGAGTCCGGCCAAGCGGATGCGGGCGCGAGCCAGGCCAACCCGATAATCCACGGCTGGCTGTTCCTGAATCAGGCCTTCCCAGATCTTCAATCCCTCCTGGCACCCGGCCTCGGCTTCGGCGTTCCGGCCAGTTCTCTCATAGGCTTCGCTCAAGTGATCGCGGATCCGAGCGAGCTGGAGGCGGTAGTCACTCACGCTCGGGTGCCGTCCGGCGAGATCCTCGAAGACGGCCACGGCTTGTTCGTACAACTCACTCGCCTTCACCGGATCGGCGATCTCCTTGACAAGATCCGCCAGCCGGGCATACGCTCGGCCGCGCTCCGCCTGGACGTCGGCCCTGTCGCTGTGCCGCGCGATTAGTTTTTCATAAAACGGCACGACGGTCTCGAGCAGTTCCTTGCGGAGCGGCCGCAGGTCTTCCTCCCGCAAGCGCAGATTTTCGCTCACGCGCGTGGCGTATTGATCCACGGACTCCAGGGCCAGTTGAAAATCGGCCTCGGCCTCGGCGCGCAGCCCCTCGGCCCGCAGCCAGAAGCCGGTCACGCAGGCCAGCGCACTGACCACGACCACGATCAAGGCCGCTGCAAGACTCGCCAACGCGGGCTTCCGCTGGCACCACCGCCACAGCCGCCGCGCGGGACCGACCGGTCTGGCTCGGATCGGCTCCCCCGCCCGAAAACGCCGCAGATCCTCGGCCAGGGCCTCGGCACTCGTATACCGTTTGCCCGAATCCTTCTGCAAACACTTCAGACAAATCGTCTCCAGGTCCGCCGGTACCTTCGGCTGCAAGCGCCGTGGTGGCACCGGCTCATCGTGGAGTACCTGGGTCACCGTGTCCAGCGCGGTTTCCCCCTTAAACGGTGGCCGGCCCGTCAGCATCTCATACAGGATCGCTCCTAGCGCATAGACATCCGTCGCCGGACCGATCCGATGCACCTTGCCGGTCGCTTGTTCCGGGGCCATGTAGCTGGGCGTGCCCAGGATCACCCCGCTGGGGGTCTGCATTGGGTCCGCGTCCAGTTGCTTGGCCAGGCCGAAGTCCGTGATCTTGGGAATTGCAGATTGTAGATTGTAGATTGCAGATTCAGGATTTTTGATCTCCAATAATACGTTGGCTGGCTTGAGGTCCCGGTGGACGATGCCGCGCTGGTGCGCCGCGTGGACCGCCCAGGCCAGCGTCTCGACGAGCGGCGCCGCGGTGCGGGACGGTTGGGGCGTGCCGGCCAAGTGCTTGTCCAGGCTGCCGCCTTCCACGTACTCCAGCGCGAAAAAGGGCCGGCCGTCCTGCTCACCGACTTCGTAGATCTGCACGATATGGGGGTGCTGGAGCCGGGCCACCGCCTCCGCCTCGACGCGAAATCGGGCCAACTGCTCTCGGTCGGCCAGCGATCCGGCCAACAACATCTTCAGGGCCACGGTCCGCTTCAGGCGGCGGTCTTGGGCCTTGTAAACGATGCCCATGCCGCCCCGACCCAGCTCGGCCAAGATGTCATAGCCGGTCACGGTGGGCCATGCCCGCCCCGCGGGTGCGGCCGGCGCAGGTCCCAGAGCCTCCGCCGCAGTTGCTTGCTGTGACGGCCACACGACGTTGGCGGAATCGAGGCCCGCGGCAAGGGCCAGGGCCAGGTGCAGCTCAATCTGGCCGCGGAGCAGGTCGGCGTGCTCCGGGAAGCGGCGCAGGTACTCGTCCAGGCTCGGCCGTTCACCATACCGCTCGCGGAGGAGGAACTCGCCGTGGATCAGATCGACAGCCGCTTCCCGGTCGGCCTGGACTTCCGGATAGCGTTGGAGATAGGCCTCGGCCGCAATGCGTTCTCCGCTCGGCCAGCGCTCGCGCTGATCGGTGCGGAGCACGGCCGCCATCTGGGTTGGGGACAGAGGGCCGGCATCGGCGAGGAAGACATCCACGTCCGGCCGCTGGCCCTGGTGCCACAGCTGGCACAACTGCTCGGCCGGGTCGTTGGGAGGGGCCGTGGACTCGGCAAGCGGCTGCTCGGCAGGGGAATCACGCATGGCTGTCCTCGTCCAGCCGGAGTTCCGGGACGACCCGCTCGACGGCGCGAATCCGGCGCACCAAAGGCGTAGCAGTGGAAGCTTTATCGTTGTAACAGGCCGCCCGCGCGAACGCCAGGACGATTCCTGATCAAGGCCGCCGGTCTGGGATTCTCCATCTCCAGAATGTGCTCAAGCTGATTGCCAATGTGGTTGATTTCCACTGGGCCGGAATGAAGCTCTTCCATCTGCTCTCCCCCATCGCGGAAGCCCGCAAAAAAAGCTGTCCCTTTTTTGTGCGTTCCTGGCAAGAACGGCGATCAGAGGGGTATGGCCGAGAAAAACGATTCCTGGAAACCACCCGAACCAGCCAAGGAGCATAACCATGCGCGGTTTGAATTTCATCCGTCCTCTGTCCGGAACCAAGACCATGCGCAAAGCACAGCCGCCGTCCGCGCGGCTCCAGATCGAGTCCCTCGAGGAGCGCGTCCTCCTGGATAACAAGCTCAGCGGCCTAATCAACGCCCTCGATGCGCGATTGGCCGGCATCGACAGCACGCTACGGCCCATTATCTCCGCGTCCTCCACGGCCCTGCCGATCCTCAACAAACCGCTCAGTACGGTCACCGAGGTACTGGACACGGTCAAACGCTTCCGTCCCACGATTGTCAACACGCTGCGGAATCTGAGCGACGATCAGCTGGCCAACGGCCTCGCGCAAAACGCGATTCAGAACGTGCTCTATGCGGCTCTCGGCGGTGCGGGGGTTCTCGGGGACACTAACGGCTCGGGCGGGATCACCATGGACGACGTGCAAGTCACGGGAGTGGATCTCGACGCCGGCAATGTCACGGTCGAGGTGCGCCTGACCGGCGCTGTGACGGTCATCAACCAGCCCTTCACGTTCGGCCTCGGTCTCCCGGGCATCCCCTTCCAGATCGATTCCAAAGGCGAACTCCAGGTCAGCGCCAGCTTTGATTACCACAATCTGAAGTTCGGTCTGAACAACGGCACGTTCTTCCTGGACACGTCAGCGGCCGATCAGTTCAAGGTCAGTGTAGACGCCAGCCTGAAGAACGCGTCCATCAGTGGCATCCTCGGTTTCCTGGTGGCGACGGCGACCACTCAAAATGCCCCGGGCCCGACGAACCTGCATGCCGACGTGACCTTCGACGTCGGCAACTCCGGGCTGGCCAATCCGCGCCTGGGGGGCGGGGCGGACGTCAACCTCAAACTGGCCGCGAAGTTCAGCGACGCAGCCGATGCGCCGAAGATCTCTGCCGATTTCTTCATGCACTGGGGTCTGGGCGGAAGCGACCCGCGGGCGACTGCCGCCGGCTTCGGACAGGCGCCGACCGTGGAATTCCGAAACGTGTCCCTGGACCTGGGCAGCTTTCTGAGCAGCGTCATGAGGCCGATCGTCGACACGGTCGAGACGGCGATAACACCCATTCAACCCGTCCTGTCGCTGCTCAACTGGAAACTGCCCGGCCTGAGCGACCTCAGCGAGTCCGTGGGCCTGGGCGAAGTCAGCCTGCTCACGCTCGCCAAGGTGGCCAAGAGCACTGGGGCCGTGCCGGAAGACTGGAAGTTGGTGATCCAGCTGGTCGACACGTTATCAAAACTTGATAACCTCATCGGCCTGTTCCAGCCCGGCAACAACAGCCTGGCCATTAATGTGGGAACGCTGAAGCTGGCCAACAGCGGGGACCTGCGGACATTGCCCGCGCTCGGCAGCATCAACGATCTCAAGAGCTTGATCGGCAATGGCCAAAACCTGACGACCTTGATTCCCGACCTGGTGAACAAGCTTCCCATCGACGAGATCAGGAAGCAGATCAACAACTCCTCGCTGCCGACGATTGCCAAGGGCGCCGCGAATAACATTCTCGACTACGTCAACAGTTTCAAGAACAACATCAGCCTGACCTTTCCTCTGCTCGACGACCCCGTGGCAGGCGTCTTCAAGCTGATGCTGGGCCAGGACGTCGATTTCGTCCACTTCAAGAGCGAGTTTCATATTCCGCGCATTACCCAGAGCCAGCAGTTCCCCTTGTGGGGACCGGTGAACACCGTGTTCACGGGCGATATCAAGCTCGACTCGGTCATCAATCTTGGCTATGACACGTTCGGTCTGCGGCAGATATTCAAAACCGGCGAAGTGAGCCACTTGGTGGATGGGCTCTACATTCAGAAAGATCCCACCCAGCCGTTGCTCCGTTTCGACGGCGGGATCGCGGCCGGTGTGGAACTGGATTTCCCCCCGGTTTACTACTTCGCGGTACCCCCCACCCCCTTCACCCCTTTTCCCGTTCCGGTCCCCGTCACTCCGGCTATCGAGCTGACGGGCGGTGTGCGTGTCGAGGGCCTGTTCATCGATGTGGTGGACGTGACGGGCGACGGCAAACGCCGGCTCTTAGCGAACACCAACGGCCGGCTCTTCGAGACTCATGGCAAGTTGACCGGCGATTTCACCGGCAAGGTCGTCGCCCATACGCCCCTGTTCTTCCTCCCCGACGTCGTTCTCTACAAAAAGGAATTCGCCAAGAAAGAGTTAATCAACCTGGATGATGATCCCAAGTATGGCGACAACCCCTTCATCCCCAGCGTCAAGCTGCCACCGGCTCCCCTGAACACCGATCTGTCCCTCCTTCCCGACGGCAACGACGGCAAACCCGATTCCATCGTGTATTCGGTCAATCAAGGTTACGTGGTGTGCACGGTCAATGGCCGGGAGTTGAGCAGGAAGCCCTATGCCGACGTCAGCACGATCAACCTCCGCGGCTCGACCGATGACGACATCGTCACGGTTCGGGGGAACGTCAGCAAGACGATCAACGTGAACGGCGGCGCCGGCATCAACTCGCTGACGCTGGATGATGTCACTGCCGGAGCTCCCGCCGGCACCTATAAGGTCAGCGAGGCCAACCTTTGGCGTCGGACCTTCTTCACTCCGGCAGCCGCCGACGAGGTGTCGATCAACTATGACCTGATCGATCATGTGACGCTGGCCACCACCGGCGGCGACATCTCCGTCAATGGCCTCTATGACGGCGTCACGCTGGACCTCAATCTGGGATCGCGGAACCATACGATCAATGTCGGCGCCCTATCGGGGACGCTGGACAGCGTCCAGGGTACCGTGGCGATGCACGGCACCGGCTCCAATTATCTGACCCTCTCCGACCAGAACAAGACCTGGGACGCCGCAAACGTTGCCCCGCGCTATTTGATCACGGACACAAGCGTCACGCGCCTCGATGACCTTCGACTGTTCCTGCCCAGCGGCGAAGTGGTCAACCTCGGCACGAACATTGCCACCTTCAACTACGACAACGCTTCGATCCGCGGCTTGACGATCAACGGCGGCCACGGGGGTGACAACGGCGCCGCCGGCAGCCGCTTCTTCGTGCTGAGCACCACCGACCAGACTCCGGTCACCCTCAATGGCTCCGCCGGCAGCGATCTCTTCGTCGCCGGCACGCGCTATGATGCCGCTTACGGGATGGTGACCATGAATGATCTCCGCGGCCCCGTGACCATTCACGGCGGCCGCGGAGAGAAGGATCAGTTCGTGATCAACGACACCGCCACGGAAAACTCCGGGACCGGTGCCCTCTTTACGAGTAACCAGCTCACCTACACGATCACGGATCGAAACGTCCAGCGCGTCAACAAGGTATCAACAAAACTTTTCGGGGTAGAAACCGTTGCTTCTTCGATCACTTGCGATGGCATCGAGGATTTCCAGATCTATGGTGCCAACAGTCCTTCGGTCTACAACGTGCAGAGTACGCCGGTCGGGAGCGTGGACATAAACCTGCCGTCTGCGATCTTCCGTCCCGCGAGCTTTGCCATCCACGCCGGCACGGCGGACGACACGGTGATCCTCGGCGCGGGGACCAACTCCGTGGACAACCTCCGCGGCGCGTTGTCCGTCGACGACTCGGGCGGCTCCGATCAGTTGCTCGTCAACGACCAGGCCAACCCGTACGTGGACACCGGGTCGAATCCCGGCATGCTCTTTTCCCTCCCGGGCGCGCGAGGCTATTCCATCGATATGGAAGTCACGGCGGCGGGGGTCGAGCAAACGTCCATCACGGCGGGAAGCACCTTCGTGGTCGCTGACAATGGCGGCTTCGAGTCCATCACACTCAACACCGGCAATCGTGCCGATTTCATCTATGTTCCCAGCACGCCAGCCGAGGCCTCCGTCACGGTCAATGCGGGCGGCGGCGACGACACTATCCAAGTGGGAGGCTTCCGACTCGATGGCATTCACGGTTCCTTGACCGTCAACGGCGGTGACGGCAACGACAAGCTCTCGGTTGAGGATCTGGCGGCCGCGGCCGCACAGACCTACACCCTGACGGCGACCACGCTGAACCGCTCCGGCGCTGCGCCGATCACGTACGGCAGCGTGGAGAGCCTGGCGATCTACGGCACTGGGTACGACGATCTCTTCACCGTGACCAGCACCGCAGCCGGCATCCCGGTCACCATCCATGGAGAACGCGGGGACGACACGGTGGTCGTCGGCAACAACACCGATGGCGTGGACGACATTCTGAGCTCGACCCTGAGCCCGGTCCTGTTCGATGGCGGTCCGGGGACCGATAGCCTGACGGTCAACGACCAGGCCAACCCCTATGTGAAAGGCTTGTTTGCCGGAAAGCGCACCTACTCCATCCTGAGTAACGACCGCGGGAACAGCATCCAGGCTGGAACGGCCTCGATTCAGTACCTGGACGGTTTGGAGAACCTCACGCTCAACACCGGCAACCGCACGAACGAGATCGACGTCTTTGGGACCCAGGTCCACGCCGTCACGACGGTCAACGCCGGCTCGGGCGACAACACGTTCCGGGTAACGAGTCTCAGCAATAACGCCCAGGAGAACATCCTCGGTGCTCTCACACTCAACGGCGATACCGGCACCAACCAGTTCCTGATCGACGATACCTTATCCAGTGTCGGCCCGAGCTACAACATTACGGACACCACCGTGACGCGCGCCGGGGCCGCCCCGATCACCTACAGCAACATGAGCGCCCTCCAGATCACGGGCGGCCAGGCGGTCAAGACGTTCAGCGTGGCCAGCACCGCACCCGGCATGACCGTGACGCTCAACGGCAGCGCCGGCAAGAAGAACACCCTGCAAGGCTCGGACGCGGCCAACACCTGGCAGATCACCGGCGCCAATGCCGGCACCCTGAGCGGCGACGCCTTGGCCAGCCCGGTCACCTTCAGCGGCTTCGCCAACCTGGTCGGCGGCGCCGATCAGGACACCTTCCTCTTCATGGCGCCCGGCCAGGGCCTATCCGGCTCGCTCGACGGCGGCGCCGGCAAGAACACCTTGGACTATACGGCCTACACCACCAATGTCGTCGTGAACCTACAGCTGGGAGCGGCGACCGACGTGGCCGGCACCATCGCCAACATTCAAGACGTCACCGGCGGTGGTGGTCCCGGCTACAACATCTTGGTGGGCAATGGCGGCAACGTGCTCACGGGTGGCAATGGCCGGAACTTGCTGATCGCTGGTGGCACGGGGAGTACGCTCATCGGCGGCACCGACGAGGACATCCTGATCGGCGGCACCACCACGCTCGATACGAATGCGGCGGCGCTGCTCGCCATCATGGCCGAGTGGACACGTACCGATCTGGGCTACCTCGATCGGGTCGACCATATCCTGAATGGAGGCGGCCTGAACGCCGGCAACGTCCTCAACGCCACGACGGTAACGGGGAACAAGGCCGGCAATACGTTGACGGGCGGCCCAGGGTTGGATCTGTTCTTCGGGGATCTGAACCTCGATACGACCGACTATGACGCGGCCAACGAGATGTTCATCGTCGTGTAACCTGTTTCACTTCTCCGGCGGGCGAGTATGGACTCGAGCCTCCTGGCAACGCCATGCCATCAGGAGACTCACGTCCCTCGCTCGCCGAATGCTTTGATGGTTCCGTTGTTCTGTCGAAAACGTGGCGCGCCGGGGGCGTCAGCCCCCGGCGATGAGCAGCGGTCTGTCCAAACGTTCCAAACGGTAGGTGGTGGCGCCATCCTTGGCGGGAATCAGGGAAAAGGCTTGACAGCGCGCGCGGCCATTGTATTATTGCATTAGTACAACAAACACTAGCAGAGTCCTGCGAAAGCCGGCGGTCCGATGCACCTTCACCTTTCCCCCCATGACGGCGTCCCGATCTACTTACAGATCGTGAACCTGGTCAACTACCTGGTCACCGCGCGCCAACGCGAACTGGCCATGCAACCGGACTCCCAAAGGAAGTGACCCATGATTGCCGCGAGCTTGCTTGAAACCGAAAACGTCGTCGTTCTCGATCGGGTAACCCGGCGCTTCGGCGCCAAGGCTGCTCTCGACCGCGTGACCCTGACCGTGCCGCGGGGCGTCGTCTTCGGGTTGGTCGGCGTCAACGGGGCGGGCAAGACTACACTGATCAAGCACGTCCTCGGCCTGCTCAAGGCCCAGGAGGGCTCGGTCCGCGTCTTCGGCCGGGACCCCGTGGCCGATCCACCCGGGGTGTTGGCGCGGGTCGGCTATCTGTCCGAGGAAAATGAACTGCCCGGCTGGATGCGCGTCGACGAAATGCTGCGCTACATGAGGGCGTTTTATCCGCAGTGGGATGATGCCTATGCCGAGGACTTGCGCCGGACCTTTGCCCTCGATCCGAAAGCCAAGATCAAGCATCTGTCCAAGGGCCAGCGGGCGCGGGCGGGCTTGGTGGTCGCATTAGCGCATCGGCCGGAGTTGCTGTTGCTCGACGAACCGTCGTCGGGGCTCGATCCGATCGTGCGCCGCGACATCCTGGGGGCGATCATCCGCACCATCGCCGAAGAGGGGAGAACGGTGCTGTTTTCCTCGCACCTGCTGCACGAAGTCGAGCGCGTGGCCGATCACGTAGCGATGATGAGCGACGGCCAGATCGTCTTTAGCGCGGCCATCGCGGACATCAAGGAGACCTACCGCCGTTTGACGCTGCGCTTCGAGGAAGGGCGCGCGGAGCCGCCGGCGCTAGAGGGTGTGCTGACCTGGGAGGGCGCGGGCCAGGAATGGACCGCCGTGTGCAGCGGCCCGGCGAGGGCTTTCGAGACGGCAATCAACAGCTGTGGGGCGCGGGTCGTGGACGAACGCGGCCTGTCGCTCGACGAGATCTTCCTGGCCCGCGTCGGCGCCCGCTGTCCGGCAGAGGAGGTGGCATGATGCGTTCTCCCGCTTTGGCCCTGACCTGGCAGGTGTGGTGGCGGCAGCGCTGGCTCTGGGCGGCGGCAGCGGTTTACGTGCTGACCCTCGCCGTTGTTTGCCACGCCCTGCCGGTAGGCGAGGTTGCTAGCCTCGTGGGGCTAGTGGGCCTCATACCCCTGGGTTGGGTGGCGATCCTGGGGCTGGGCTTCCTGGCGTTGTTGGCAACCGGTTCAGACCTGACGGCCAAGAACTCGGGCTTTCCCTCCTGGATGTTCACCTTGCCAGTGCGGACGCGAACGCTGGTCGGCTGGGTGATGCTCAACGGAACGGGGGCGCTCCTCGCTGCCTGGCTCGTGGTGGCCCACTTCATCCTACGGCCGTGTGGCATCGACGCGCCCGGGTGGCTTGCCCTTCTTGCGCCCGCGCTCCTGGCCTGGATTCAAGTTCTGGCCTGGACCCCGTTCGCTTTTCCCCTGGTGCGCCTCCTGCTCATGGTCGCGCTTCTGACCGCCATCGGCATCATGCCTCCCTTACTCGTGTCGCTCTACGAAGATCCCTCCGCGGTCATCATCGGGTTGCAAGCCGCCTTGATCGCCGTCGCTTATGTCCTGGCTGGGCACGGCGTCGCGCGCGCCCGCCGCGGCGACGGCATGGAAGCTCGCTGGCTGCCCAGGCGCGTGAGCCAATTCATCGACCGGTTGCCACGGCGCCAACGGGCCTTCGCCTCGGCGGCAGGGGCCCAACTCTGGTACGAGTGGTGGCGGAACGGCACTCTCTTTCCTCAGGTGGTCGGCTGTCTTCTAGCGTTTTTCGGGCCTTTTTTGCTCCTAACGGAAGATGACTGGCTGGGGTACGCGCCGGCCCTGATCGGCTCCTTTCTGGCGCTGCCCCCGATCCTGGCGGGACTCATGGCCGCCGGCATGGGAAAAGGCGATATCCGGACCTCTACTATGGCATTTCCCCCCTTTCTGGCAGTGCGGCCGATGGCGACCACGGCGTTCGTCCGCGTCAAGTTCCGCATGGCGACCTTCAGCGCCCTGGCCGCCTGTTTGCTCGGGATCCTGGCCGCGCTGGCCTGTTTGCCGGTGCAGGCCAGCTATGAGGTCTTCAAAGACCTCTGGCACCAGGGGCTACAACTTTACCCGAGTCACAAGGCGTGGACGCTGCTCTTCCTTTCTCCCTTCGTGCTTTTCCTGATGACCTGGAAGAATCTGGTGGAGGGCCTGTGGGTAGGCCTCACGGGGCGGACGTGGGTCGGCTACGTTTTGGGGCTGGTCTGGACCGCCGCTTGGCTCCTCCTCGGCCTGGTGGGAGCCGGGCTCTACTATTATCCCCAGTATCGCGAGTATGCCTGGGTAGTAATCCCCTGGCTGGCAGGATTGGCCTTACTGGCCAAGGCCACGGCCGCTGTCTGGGTAGTGCGTGCCCTGCATCGGCGCCGTCTGCTCGGGGCGCAGCGCCTGGCCTATCTGGTGGTTCTTTGGATCCTGGCCGTCGGATGTCTGTTCGGCCTGACCCAGTGGGTGCTTCCCGCGGGCCTGGTCTCGCTGTCTTGGCTCGCCGCGGGCTGCCTGTTTTCCGTACCGTTCACCCAGTTAGCCCTGGCACACCTGGCCCTGGAGTGGAATCGACATCGATGAGAACGCCCCGGCAGCCCCTCGCTATCAGGAGACTTCTCTCCCTCGCTCGCCCAGGGCTTCTTGCGTTCTTCAAATCGCCTTAATACTCGACGCGCACACCAAACCCTTTGAGAGCGCTCAACTGGCTGGACTTGGCCGTCTCCGACAGCGGATTGCCGGACAGGTACAGCCGCAGATACGGAGCGAACCGCTTCGCCCCTTCCGCATCCGCCTTGGCCATGCTGACCAGCGGCCCCAGGTCGGTGATCTTGTTCCGATCCAGCATGAGCAAACTCAGTTCGGTCTGTTTCGTCAGCGGATTCAGGTCTTCGATCTGATTATCTTTCAGATCCAACGTCGACAGCTTGGTCACCTGCGTGAGCGCACTCAGATCGCGAATTTGGTTGTGGCCCAGGGACAGCGACGCCAAACGGGACAGCTTGCCTAAAGGTTCGATCGAGCTAATCTGATTCCCGCTCAAGTACAAGGCCGACAGGTTGCTCAGCCCACTCAAGGAATCGACTTTACTGATCTGATTGTTCGACAGCTCCAGGTATTGCAGCTTGGTCAAGCCTGCCAGGGGTGTCACGTCCTTGATCTGGTTGTCCGCCAGGTCGAGGGACTGAAGATTGGCGAGGTCTTTGAGGGGCGCCAGGTCCGAGACGTGGTTCTTGGAGAACTTGATCAGGGCGAGGTTCTTGCACTTCTCCAACCCAGCCAGATTGCGGATCTCCTTGCTGCTGGCTTCCAGGACGTAGACGTTCATCAGATTGGTATCATTCAGCTCGCCTTTGGGCTCGTGCAGGACAGCCCGGACCGCGGCTTCCAGGTTCTTGTCGGAAAAGATCTGCACAACGATCGGCTTGCGCTTGAGAACGATGAGGAGCTGTCCCGTGCTCGGCTTGCTGCTGAATTCGGTCGGGCGGGCGGCCAAGCACATGGTCCAGGTGTCTTTTTCGAGCTTGTAGATACCTTGAAGCATCGTGCCCTTGTCGGGACCGTCGGCGTAGGTGAGGTCGAGCGCCTTGGGATTCTTGCTCGGGTCCAGCTGGAGGGTTCCCTTCACGGTCAGGCTCTTGGTGGCGCGCGTAAACTGGTTGCCCGCAATGGTGACCTGGGCATCCTTGCGGGTCTCGTCCGGCTTGCCGTTCTGCTCAGCGGACGCGACGATCCAGTCGCCCTGAAGACTCTCCAGTTCCTTCTTGGCCACGTCTTTGGGATCGTCCGCCGCAATCAAAGAGCCGACCAGAACAACCAACATCAAAGCACGCAGGCGCATGGTGTACCTCCAGGAAGAAACGCATCACATGTTTCGCGACCTTACTGAGCGAATCGCTGGCCGTCAAGGTAAAAGACAGCTAACTCGCCGCACGGATGAGGGAAAGTAGAACGGAATTCATTCCGTTGGGTTTCCCGAACGGAATGAATTCCGTTCTACCCTCCCTCTTCTGCCGGCGCGCCCGCGCTGGGAAAAAATGCTAGGCTGGTTTGTCGGGTCCATGTCAGCCGCGGAATTCCCGTCGTCCGCAGCGGTGGCGTAAGAGTTTCGGCCAGAATCGCTCCCGTCCGGTTGCATCCCCCCTCTTTATCTGCACCGAGACAGCCAGGACTTTCCCACGCTCCCGGGCCAACGGCTGCGGTTGTCTGCCGGTCCATCCCAGTCTGCTTCCATGAAGGAGTATCCATGTTGTTCACCAGGCCAGCACGTGCATCCCTGTCCGTCCCGAGCCGAGGCCGGCCCAGCCGACAAGCCCAGCCCCGGTTGTGCCTTGAGCAACTCGAGGATCGCGTGGTGCCCAGCATCCTGATCCCGGTGACCAACCATCGCGACCTGGTGTACGACCCGTATCGGAGTGCCCTGGACATCACCACCAGCACCGGGGCCGTGCAGCCGTACAGCGTGATGTACCAGTACCTCATGCCCCCCGTCTACATCGGAGGCAACCTGGCCGGCGCCGACATCACGGCGGACGGCAACACGCTGGTCGTCGCCGAGCAGAAGACGCCCACCAACCAGGGAGTGCTGCACCGGTTGAATCTGAATTACATGGCGCCAAACGACCTGTATTATCCCCTCTTTCCGGGTGAAGGCGGCGCCTATGACCTCGCCCTGGGTCCCGGCAGCACGGGATTTGTGGACGACACGTCCCTCGGCTCCAGCCCGGTTCCCTTGCATCAGTTCGATGTGAATACCGGCTTCACGACGACCCGGCCCGACATTCCCGGCTCCTATGGTTATGGCCAGATCGGCGGCAGCTCCCAAATTCACCGCAGCGCCGACCGCAGCCTCTTGCTGATCACGGACGCGGGCAACCCGTCCTACGGCGGCTCCCTCATCACGTACAGCCCGCAGACCGACACCTTCTCGTGGCCTTACCCCATGCCGTACTCGCTGGCCAACGCCATGACGGCGGTCAACCGCAACGGCACGCTGATCGCGGTGCAGGTCAATGGCAGCACCACCATTCTGAGGCAAAACGGACAGAACGGCAGGAACTGGAGCCCCGTGATGACCTTGCAGGGCATCGACGGCGGCGTGGCGTTCGATCCGGGACAGGACCTCCTCTACGGTGTCGTCTCCACGCAGGGCCAGATCCTCGCCTTCGACACCAACACCTGGCAAGTGAAGTACGGGATGCCGACCGAGGAAGCCGTCCCAAAGGCCACGCCATTGGGCAATGGCGTCATGACGGTCAGCACCGACGGCGCCTGGCTCTTCCTGGCCACGCCCAGCGGGGTGCGAGAGTATCGGCTGCCCTGGGCCCCGGGGCCGGCGGTTACGCTCGCCATTGTCGGCATCCCCCCGACCGCGACG
This sequence comes from Gemmataceae bacterium, assembly GCA_041499985.1. Classification (GTDB taxonomy): domain Bacteria; phylum Planctomycetota; class Planctomycetia; order Gemmatales; family Gemmataceae; genus JBGQLF01. The sequence goes on along the minus strand of JBGQLF010000009.1, from coordinate 3,913 downwards.
GCCGGTGCACCCACGTCGTTCACCGTGACGGCACTGGACCCCACCGGCCGCGTGGTCAGCGGCTACATGGGGACAGTGCACTTCGCCACCAGCGATCCGCAGGCCGTCCTGCCAGCCGACTACACCTTCACGCCCACGGACCTGGGCAGCCACAAGTTCACCGTGACCTTCAAGACCGCCGCCACCCAAACGCTCAAGGCCTACGACACGCACAACAGCATCCTCTATGGCGTGAGTCCGCCAATCCAGGTCCAGCCGGGCCCGCTGGCGAGCTTCCTGGTCCAGGCCAGTCCCTCCAACCCGCAGGCGGCCGGCTATAGCTTCTCGGTCATCCTCACGGCCCGGGACGCGTATAACAACGTCGCCACCAACTACACCGGCAAGGTGCACTTCAGCAGCACGGATGCCACCGCTCAGCTGCCGTCCGACTACACGTTTACCGCCAACGATAAAGGCAAACACGCCTTCTCGGTCACCCTGAACAAAGCGGGTAGCCAGACGGTCTTCATCAACGACACCCTGAACCCGGCGATCAAGGCGAGCGTGCTGGTCACCGTGGCCAACTACATTCCGGGCTTGTACTTCACCCTCAGTCCCACGACCACGACTCCGACGGCCGGGACGCCGTTCGGCCTCACCGTCACCGCCTGGGACGTGTACAATCACGTGGCCACGCACTACGTCGGCACGATCACCTTCACGACGTCCGACCGCGGCACCGGCGTGGTACTACCCGCCAACTACACCTTCACGGCCGCCGACGCCGGGGTGCACACCTTCACCAACGGCGTCATCCTGGTCAGCGCCGGAAGCCAGTCGGTCACGATCCGCGATACGGCCTACAGCACCGGCGCCACGGGCGGCGGCGCCACGGGCAGCGGCACGGGCGCCCCGATCACCAGCAGAACCGTCACGGTCAGCCCGGCAGCGGCGAACAGCCTGCAAGTAACCGGCTTCCCCGCGTCGGTGACAGCGGGCAGCGGCGGCACGTTCACCGTCACCGCTTACGACGCCTACGGCAACGTGGCCACCGGCTACAGCGGGACGGTCCACTTCAGCAGCAGCGATGGACAGGCAAGCCTGCCGGTTGATGCCCCCTTGACCAACGGCGCCGGCACGTTTAGCGGGACGCTGAAGACTGCCGGCACCCAATCCTTGACCGCTAACGACACGGCGAACGGCAGCGTGAGCAGCACGCAGGCCGGCATCACCGTCAGCCCGGCGGCGGCCAGCACGCTCCAAGTGATCGGCTTCCCCTTGTCCACCACGGCTGGCGTCGCGGGCACATTCACGGTCACGGCTGTGGACGCCTACGGCAACGTCGCCACCGGCTACGCGGGCACGGTCCACTTCAGCAGTAGCGATGGCCAGGCGAGCTTGCTGGCCGACGCGAGCCTGACCAATGGTACGGGCACGTTCAGCGCCACCCTGGCGACAGCCGGCACCCAATCTCTGACCGCTATCGATACAGCGAGCGGCAGCATTAGTGGCACGCAGGCCGGCATCACGGTCGGCCCGTCGGCGGCCAGCACGTTCCAGGTAGCCGGCTTCCCGTTATCGGTGACGGCGGGCAACAGCGGCGGGATGTTCACCGTCACTGCTTACGACGCCTACGGCAACGTGGCCACCGGCTACGGTGGGACCGTCCACTTCAGCAGCAGTGATGGCCAGGCGAGCTTGCCAGTCGACGCGAGCCTGACCAACGGCACGGGCACATTCAGCCCCACGCTGAAGACGGCCGGGTCCCAGGCCCTGACCGCCACCGATACAGCGAACGCGGCTCTGACCGCCACCGAGGCGGGCATCACGGTCAACCCGGCGGCGGCCAGTGTGCTGGTCCTCAATGCCCCCAGCACGGTCACCGCCGGCGTGCCTTTCACGTTCACCATCACGCTCGAAGACGCGTATGGGAACGTGGCAACCGGTTACCTCGGCACCGTCCACTTCAGCAGTTCGGATCCGTTGGCTGGGCTGCCGAACGACTACGCCTTTACCACCGCCGACGCTGGCGTGCAGACTTTCACCGCCACGCTCGGGACATCCGGCAGCCAGAGTCTGACCGCCACGGATGACGCCAACGGCCTGAGCAGCACGCTGAATCTCCTGGTGGCTTGACGCCCTGAGCACCTCGATGCTGGATCACCTCCCGGTGGCCGTCGGTGGCACGGTCCACTGGGACAGGACTGGGGGTGTGCCGCGGTTGGTACAGCGGCACACCCCCAGACACTTTCCGGCGACGGAGGCTTGGGAAGTCGAGAAATCGTCCTCCCCAAAGCATTGCCTGTCCCGTCGGGCCATGTTAGAGTGCGTTTGCCAAAAGTAGGCAAAAACCTGCGTGGGTTCCTTTCCTCTGCGGGGTCGTGGTTTCTCGGCAACCTGCCATGCACACCACCTCGGCCAGTCTGCTGGAACGTCTGCGCCGGCCGACCGACGAAGCGGCCTGGGCACGGTTCGTCCAACTCTACACGCCCCTCCTCTATTACTGGGCGCGGCACCTGGGCTTACAGCCGAGCGATGCCGCCGATTTGGTCCAGGACGTCTTGACCACCTTGGTCCAGAAACTGCCTGAACTTGTCTATGACCAACACCAGAGCTTCCGCAGCTGGCTGCGCACCCTCACCCTCAACCGCTGGCGCAATAACCGGCGGCGTCGCGCCGTGCCGGTCCTGGATTCGCTCGCAACCGATCTGGTTGACCCGGGGAGCGCGGACCCCGCCGAGGCGGTCGCGGAGACCGACTATAGGAATCACCTGGTCGGCCGCGCTCTGGAACTGATGCGTGCCGAGTTCCAGCCCAGCACCTGGAAGGCTTGCTGGGAGCACGTCGTCTCCGGCCGGTCCGCGGCGGACGTGGCAGCGGAGTTGGGGATCAGTGAGGGGGCGGTGTATGTCGCCAAGTGTCGCGTCTTGCGGCGACTACGCCAGGAGCTGAAAGGGCTCCTCGACTGACCGCCTGCCGCCCAAAGAAAATCATTTCTCTGTAAGGTTTTCCCGCTCGTCCGTGTACTCTTCTTCCGGCGTGGCGCGCGGGGTCCGAAGTTCAAGGGATGGGCGGCATCCGCCCGCGAATGCACGCTAGTCTCCGTTGCCGTGGCAAGTTCCAGGAAAAGAGGTGCTCCCCCCACACACACTGTCTGCGGTCAACAGAAGAAGCTGTGGTGACCTGTTGTCCCTGACCGGATCGAAACAGAGGCACCCCAGGGACCTGTCTAGGTGCAGCCCCGTCACTCGCCCCGCATCTGCCGGGTGTATGGTCTGAGCCCTGGTAGATGACTATTTTTGATACCGCAGACTGTGTTTGAAAAGGACGCAACCATGCAGTTCCATTCTTGGCCGGACCACCGGCTATCGGTTTTGGCGCGCCGGCGAGCCCCACGGGTCCGGACGCGCAGCCCGCGCAGCCAGAAGTCGGCCGGGCACCAGTTGTCCCTGGAACTCCTGGAGGACCGCAGCCTCCTGAGTGTCGCGCCGCTGCCCATTCCCGGTGGGTTCGCGAACCCGTTCCCCGGGGAGCCGTTCGTCCACCTCAATCTTCCCGGCCCCGCAGACAGTTTAACGACTTCGGCCGGCACAACTGCCGGCAACGAGCCGTCCTTAATTACTAACTTCGACGGTTTCGTCGGCGTCGCCCACTTTCAAGGTACCGGAAGCGACCGGGCCGGCAATTCTCTCCTCTGGGATGCGGACCTGCGCTTCATGCAGGGCGTGTACCAGGGAGTGGATGGCAGTCTCCACCAAGGCACCTTCGCCTTCGTCTGACTGGACGTCTATCAAGGTCAGTTCGACTTTGACAACAACTCGACTCAGATCCATGACTTCGACCCGGGCTTCGGGGATCGCGTCAATGCCCAGGGCGACAGGACCTTCTGGACCACGGCCATTCCGGATAGCGACGTGCAGGTCAGCAACCTGGG
>JBGQLF010000008.1:0-25349 GCA_041499985.1 Gemmataceae bacterium | reverse complement strand
CGTGCCGTCGCCGACCACGAAACCGATCTTGGGGTCCAGAAAGCGGATGCGCTGGAGGCCAGGCAAGGCATTGGTGGCGACACGGCGCCATTTCAGGCCGCCATCCTGAGTGAACAACAGGACGCCGACGCTGCCGCCGTTGTGCGGAAGCTCCTCCCGTCCAGCGATCCAGCCGATATAGGGACTGAGGAAGTGGATAGAGCGCAGCGACGCCCGCAAGCCGGTTGGCTGCCGTTCCCAGGTCTCGCCACCGTCCACGGTGTGCCAGACGACGCCCTCGTCGCCAACGGCCCAGCCCTCCTTGGGATCCACGAATTGAACGGCGTGCAGGGCTGCGTCATCGAAAGAACGCGGCACCCCGGCGTGAGCCGGCAGCGTCAGCGCCGCGCTCACGGCGAGCGCCAGGCAGATGGGTCGCATGAAATCTCCTCGTGTTCCGCGCCCATCCGGGCTACCGGCCCGGGGGCTGGGCGGTTCAATCAAACAACCAGAAGCGCACGATGTAGAAGAACGCCTGCAAGGCGTCGCGCAGGCCGATTTTCTTGCCCTCTTCGTAAGTACGGCCGGCGTAACTGATGGGAACCTCGAAAATACGCCAGGCTGGGTTGCGGCGCTTGGCCACCTTGGCGGTGACCTCGGGTTCGAACCCAAAGCGGTTCGATCGCAGGTTCAGCTCCTGGAGGACTTCGCGGCGGAAAACCTTGTAGCAGGTCTCCATATCCGTCAGGTTCAGGTTGGTGAACATGTTCGACAGGGTGGTCAGGAAGCGATTGGCGACGTAATGCCAGAAGTACAGCACCCGGTGACTCTCGCCGATGAACCGCGAGCCGTAGACAACATCCGCCTGGCCGGCCAAGATCGGTTGGAGCAAGCGCGTATACTCGGCTGGGTCGTATTCGAGGTCCGCGTCCTGCACGAGCACGACATCGCCGCTGGCGTGCCGGAACCCTTCGCGCAGGGCAGCACCCTTGCCCTGGTTGTGTGGCTGGTAGAAAACCCGCACGTCGCCTTGGCTCTCGAGCTGGCGCAGGATGTCGCGCGTTCCGTCGGTGCTACAGTCATCGACAAGGAGGATTTCCTTGGGGATGGGCACGGCGTCGACGCGCTGAACCAGCTCCCGGATCCAGCGCTGTTCATTGTAGACCGGGATGACGACCGATAACTTGAAGCCCGCGGGAATGGGATAAATACCGAGCTGCCGGCAGGTCGCGTCGCTCAGCAGGCGCCGGAGGATGTGCACCCCCTCCAACGAGGACTTGCCGAGACCGACGATCAGGCGATCGAGATCGTGATCCATCAGGTCCGGGGTAATGGGTGCCATCGGCTCTCCCGACATGGGGCCACGGTGCAAACGGTCGGATTATCGAAGAGAACCCGCGCTGGGGTCAAGATGAAATAGAGGTTGGGGGCAGCGGGTCAAGGGTCAGTACTGAGTACTGAGTACTGAGTACCGAGTACTCGCCTCTGGCCCTTGTCTCCTCACTGATTCCATCTTGACACTGCGGTAGGTCGCAAATACTGTGAGCGACCACGTCGGATCGGAAGCAGGCGACGTCCCCCGGAGAGGGACACACTAGCTGAATGGAGTCGGCGCATGACGTCAACACACGGAACGGGAGTTCCGCTCTGCGATCTGCAAGGCCAATATCGGGAACTCAAGCCTCAACTGGAACAGGCCCTGCAACGGGTGCTGGCTTCGGGACAGGTCATCCTCGGACCCGAAGTGGCCGCGCTAGAAGAGGAAGTTGCCCGTTATTGTGGTACGGGTCATGCCGTCGGCTGTGCCTCCGGCACTGACGCGCTGCTCCTGGCCCTGGAAGCCCTCGACATCGGCCCCGGGGATGAAGTGATCTTGCCGCCGTTTACCTTCTTTGCCACGGCCGGCGCCATTTGCCGCTGCGGGGCTCGGCCTGTGTTCGCGGACATTGATCCCGTCACCTATAATCTGGATCCGCTTCAGGTTGAGAATAAGATTACCGAGCGCACGCGAGCCATCTTCGTCGTGCACCTCTTCGGCCAGACCGCCGACATGGAGCCGCTCTGGCGCGTGGCGGAGCGGCACAACCTGGCTATTCTCGAAGACGCGGCACAAGCGTTTGGGGCATCCTACCAGGGCAAACGGACCGGCACGCTCGGAGCGATGGGCTGTTTCAGCTTTTATCCCACCAAGAACCTGGGCGCCTACGGCGACGCGGGCATGGTGGTCACGAACGATCCCGAATGGGCGGCCCGCTTGAAGTGCCTGCGCGTCCATGGCATGGAGCCGAAATACTACCACAAGTACCTGGGTTGGAATGCCCGACTGGATGCGCTTCAGGCGGCCCTCCTCCGGGTCAAGTTGCCTCACGTGGACGCCTGGATCGAAGCCCGTCAGGCCGTGGCGCGGCGCTATGATACGCTCCTCGAAGAAAACCACTTGGGACATTTCTTGCAGCGCCCGGTCGTCCGGCCCAACCGCAAACACGTGTTCAATCAGTATGTGGTGCGCGTAGCCCAGAATCAGCGCGACGCCTTGTTGCGCCACCTGAAGGGCGACCAGATCGGTTGCGAGATCTATTACCCGGTGCCGTTGCACGTCCAGGAATGCTTGGCGCACCTGGGCTACCATGAGGGCGACTTCCCCGCCAGCGAGGAAGCCTGTCGCTCCGTGCTGGCGCTGCCTATGTATCCCGAGCTGACGCTCGACCAGCAGCGACGCGTGCTCCAAAGCTGTGCCGCTTTCTTGCGGCAGCGGGCGCGCCTGGCGGCCTGATTGGCTGGCGCATCTCGCAGTTGGTGTTGAATTAAAGCGATCTGTGCTTGGGCGTAGCGGTTGGACGAGCGGCGGGGGTTGATCCCCGCCGTGTGGGCCGCCGCACCGCCGGGTTCAACCCGGCGGCTCGTTACGCCCTACCGCAAGGCGCGCTAATTCTTGATCAGCCAAACCTCGGCTACCTGACAGCCCCGTCCATTGCCGCCGCGCCCAGGTTCTGCATGCCAGCTCAGCTCCAGACTCCCCTGGGCAGTCGCCTGTCGCGGGATATCGAACTCAATAGGACGTGGAGGATAGGGCTTCTGGAGGAATGGGTGGACTTCGATCGACCTGTTCGCCGAGAGCCGGACCGGCACTTTCCACATGTCCCCGGCATACACAATGCGAATCTTGTATTGAGCACGCGGATCGAGGTGCTCATAGCGCATCTGGAGAGGCGTTTCATTCCAGGTTGCGGCATGACGACACCAAGAGAGACGCCATCCCGACGCGTAGTCGAAGGCGACCATCGCGGACTCCAGGAAGGCTGGATCTTGCGCGTAACTGCGGCCCCGAACGAGATGTGGTTGACCCACCGGGTTGCCGAGATCGTCGTAGAAGCCTCCCGGCCCCGGGTTCGTCCAGTTGAGAATCTCGTCGATACCCCGCAGCCGTTCTGCTTCCAGCGACAGCGCGCGCAGAGCCGCGAAGCGCTGTTTCAGCCAGCCGCTGTTGTTCAGGGGCACGTCGATCGTGTCTAAGTTGGCCCCGCGGCCGACGGCGATCGCCTTGTAGCGCGGTACACTCAGCTGCATTCGGATGCTCTGATACAGCGCCTCGGCGAGTTCGAACACACGGGCTCGGAGGGGCAGCCCCACGCGCTGAGTCAGCGCCAGGTCCAGTATGCCCTCGGCTTGGCCAATGGCCAGCACGGACCCGATTTCCCGGGCGGCGCGAAGCTTGTCGAGGGCCCTTTCTTCCAGAGCGGTTTCGTAAACGAGGCGACTCCTCTCGTAGGCATCGAAGTAGGCGCGGTAGAGCGCCTGTTGGAAGCGCCAGTTGAGGAGATCATGCGCGCTCGCCGCCTTCTCCAAGGCGCGGAATTGCCCCAGCGTGGTATCGACGGCCGCGTTGGTTAGCAAGGGACCTTGCCAGTTGCGCTCCAGGGCCAGCAACCCTTGGGCAAAGTCCTCGCGGTAACGCGGGCCTAGGAAATACTGGCTATAGTCGCGCAGGATGGCGACGATGTCCGCGTTTGGATCCCAGCCCAGGCAGCTCCAGACGATTTTGTTCACGTCATCATTGCAACCTTCCGAGTAGGTAATGGAGCCAATGGCGTGATCCTGAAAGGCGCGGAAGATCTGCGCCTGTCCAAATGGCCGCGGATTGATCCCTTCGCGGCCTTCGGTCAGGGCCAAGGCCAGATCCCAATCCGGGACGGGATACTGGCAGCGCAGGCTGTGCGTGATATCGGGATAGCGGCGGATCGGATAGCGTCGTGGGATCATCTCCCGCAATTGGGGTAGACTGACGCGCACTTGCGGGCCGAACACGACGCCGCTGAGCCAGGAGGGCTGCTCTTTTTGAAGGATGTCACAGAACTCGTCCATCCAGGCCTTGCTGAAGCTCTGCGGCGAGACCCACATTTGCGCTTTGGGATGGTAGCGATGCAGAACCGCGGTCTGCTTCTCGAGCAAGGCCAGCAGATATTTCGGCTGCGTATGGCCGGGATCGCCTCCGGGCACGAAGATCGCGTCGATCCGCGGTAGCTTCTTGAAGACTTCGCCCCATTCGTTGAGGGCAAAGGCAACAGTTTGCGGATCGGAGTAGTCTCGATCCATCGCGGGATACCAGATCCAAACATCGAGGCCGTAGTCATCGAGAAGCTTGCTCATCGCGACCATCATGTCCATGGGCGGGAGCGGAAAGTGTAGACTGTCCGCAGCATCGTCGGAGCGCGGCGGGATCAGCTCGATGGCGTTGGTGCCGAACACCGCCAGGTCGCGGATGTACTGATCCCACACCGCGGCGTTCCAGCCGTCGTACGAGTTGGTCTTGGGCCGATAGCCGAGCTGGTGCCCGCGAAGAGGATATTTAGGGGATGTTGAGATCGTTATCCTGTCATCGAGGATTGCCTTGCCCCGTGTCAGATGCAACTCGCGCAGCAGACGCCCGACGCCAAACAGCACACCGCGCGCGTCCTGGCCCAGGACGAACACAGCGGGTGCGGCACGCTCGCCCTTCTGCACGGAGATGCGATAGCCTTCCGCCCCTATCCCGCCCGTTGTGGCGCCAAGCTCCTGCGAGAAGGGACCGGCAAAGGCCTTCAGAGAGCCAAGGGGACCGACCGCGATCACGGGGGTGGCGTCAGGGGGCCACGTTGAGCTGGCTTCCCAGCGGATGAGCGTCCGTTTTTCGACTTCTTCGATCAGCACCTGGACCGCTTTTCGCTCAGACAGCGTTAGGTCCGGCGGATGGACAATCTTGGCCGGACGCAGGTCGAGCTCGGCTCCGCGTACCGAGTGGCCGCCAGGTCCAATGGCGGTGATGGCAACAATTGCTAAGCAAAGCGGAAGGCGCAGCGGGGCGATGCCGCCACTGCGGCGACATGCTTGCTGCGAGCACAAGTGGAATGGAAGCATGGCGGGTCCTTCGAGGGATGAAAGCCATAAGCAACCGCTAGTTGGTTCTGTTTAACTACGTCTGGCACAGACAGCGGCAACGACATTCTGGCAAGTTGCGCGTGGAAATGCTCGCAAGAAATGGTCCGGCTCGCCAAGCCGCGCAAATTTCCTATCCCCGGGCGCAGCCGATAGCTAGAATGCCCCTTCGATGGCTCCAGGGCTGGCCGTAGAAATCCCGACGAAGGATGGCTGAGGTTGTGCAGCACGACTCAGATCAGGGCCGAGCGTGCACTGGACGCCGATGCGGCGGAGGCAGAGGCGGCTCGGTTACGGGAGTCGCGCTGGGCTCGTGGCAGCAGAGCGTGTAGGCGCCACAGCGCGGACAAGGACAGGATTCGAGGGCCTGCTGCTCGTAGAGGGAGAAGGTACTCGCGACCGTCCAAGTTTGGCCGCAGCTTTCGCACGTGATCGTCAAACGAATCACAACGCACCTGCTTGTGCAGAAGACCGTCCTAAGATCGGCCAATTGTAAACACGTCCAAAGGTGAATGCAACAAGGTGATTAAATTCTTTATCGGCACCCGTGGGAGAAAACTTGAATGGCCGTCCTTACTAAGAAATCTACCTACCAGTTCACGTTTGGCCCCTGGAACATTAGTACAGGTGCCGATCCGTTTGGTCCGCCGGCGCGCAAAGAGGTGGCATTTGCCCAGAAAATCCGCGAATACCGCAAGCTCGGCTTCGACGGCGTCCAGTTCCATGATGACGATGTGGTCGAGGCGGACCTGGATGCGCAGGCCACCGAACGGGGCGCCGCCAAGGTGAGGAAGCTGCTCGAGAGCGAGGGCTTATTCTGCGAATTTGTCGCCCCACGACTCTGGGAGCACCCCAAAACCGTGGACGGCGGCTTCACCTCGAACAGCGCCGCCGACCGTCGCTACGCCCTGGAACGTTCCAAGCGGAGTATTGACATCGGCAATGCGCTCGGCTGTCACAACCTGGTGCTCTGGCTGGCCCGCGAAGGGACGTACATCCGTGAAGCCAAGAATCCCATCACCGCCGTGGGCCGCATCCTCGATGCCGTCAATGCCCTCCTCGACTATGACAAGAATCTGCGTATCCTTGGCGAAATGAAGCCGAATGAGCCCATGGACCAGTCCTATCTGCCGACTCCGGGACACTTCTTGGGGCTGACTTATCGCACTGCCGAGCCGTCGCGCGTCGGCGTGCTCATCGAATCGGCCCACTCGATCCTGGCCGGCCTGGATCCCTCCGATGACATGGCCTATGCGCTGTGGCACGGCAAGCTCTGGAGCGTCCATCTCAATGATCAGAACGGCTTGAAGTACGACCAGGACAAAGTGTTCGGCTCCGTGGATCTCCGCCGGGCGTTCAACACTGTGTGGGTGTTGGAGCGCGGCGGCTATGAGGGCTGCATCGGTCTGGACGTCAAGGCGATGCGCACCACCAAGCCGAGTGATCAGACGAAGCACCTGGCTCACAGCCGGGAAATGTTCCTGCGGCTGCTCGAGGCGGTCCGGACTGTCGATGCCGGCAGGGTCGATGACTACCGCGCCGAGCGCGACTATGAAGGATTGGAAATGTACATCTTGAGTCACTTGATGGGGCGGTAAGAAACAGAAGACTCCTTTGGTGCATGAGCCCGACGCGCCAGCGAGGGAGGACCGTATCCCTCGCTGGCGCGTCGGGCTCAAACTAGTTCAGCGTCGGGCTCACACTGTTTCAGAAAGTCGCGCACCGCCTCGGCATACGCTTCTTGCAGCCGGCGCGTTACCGGTCCGGGACGTCCCTCGGCCACGGGCCGGCCATCAACCCGAATCACCGGAAGCACTTCCGAGGTGGTGCCCGTCAAGAAGAGTTCTGAAACCTGCCCCAGATCGCCGCGTTTCACCACCTGTTCCCGGACCGGAATGCGTGCCTGGGCTGCCAAGCGGAGCGTCAGTCCGCGCGTGATTCCTGGCAAAATGGCATTGCTGTTGGGAGCCGTGAGCACCGTACCGTTGAGGACGCCGAAAAAGCTGGTGTGCGTGCCTTCCATCAGCGTGCCGTCGGGGAGGTACAGCAAAGCTTCGAGGCAGCCCGCTTCCTTGGCCGCCTGCATCGCCAGGACATTGCCCAGCAGATTGGTCGATTTGATATCGCAGCGGTCCCAGCGCAGGTCGGGCTGCGTGATCACGCTCGCCCCGGTTTGGCGGGCTTCCTGATAGGGGTCCAGGAACTCGTCCACGTAGAGGAATTCCAAGGGCGTCGCCTCGGCCGGGAACGGGTGCGTGCGCCGCGGCGCGGCACCCCGCGTGATTTGGATGTAGACGATCGCTTCCTGGAAGGCCCCGGCCGTGATCGTGTCGCGGACGCGCTGGCGGAGGCGTTCCAGATTAACACCGGGGATGCGGATTGCCTCCAAGCTTCGGCCCAGGCGCTCGAAGTGCTCCTGCGCCAGCCAGGGTCGTCCCTGATAGACGCGGAGTACCTCATAAACGGCGTCGCCGAAGAGGAATCCCCGGTCGAGGGCCGAGATCTTGGCCTCGGCCAGGGGTAATAGCTCACCGTTCAGATTGGCCAGCGCTTCACGTCGGCTCGTGGCGGACGGCATGACGATCGAGCTCCTACTCAGGCGTAGTTTCAGTTGGCCGGGGCGGGCCGTCGGGGGAGGCTGGCGGCCCGACAACCGGCATCCGGATGGTAAACTTCGTACCCCGGCCGACTTCACTCTGAACGTCGATGGAACCGCCGTGGGCTTCCACGATTTTGCGCGAGGTCGGCAGCCCCAGGCCGGATCCGCCTGGCTTAGTGGAAAAGAACGGCCGAAAGACACGGGCCAGGACGTCGGGATTCATGCCCTTGCCGGTATCGATGAGACTCAAACAGACTTCCTCCGGTTCGCGCATCGCCTGAATCGTCAATTCCCCGCCCTCGGGCATAGCCTGCTCGGCGTTGAGCATCAGGTTGAGGAGAGCTAGCTTGAACATCTCCTGGTCCAGATTCACCAGAGGCAGATCGGCCGGCAAGTAGCGCTTGATGGCAATGCTGGCTTGCTGCGCGGTCGGGGTAAAGAAATCGACCATCTCCTCCACCACGGCGACCAGATCGGTCGGGGCCAGCTCCAAATCCTTCACCCGGGCAAAACGGAGGAAGTCATTGGAGACATCCACGAGACGCTGACACTCGCCCTGGAGTCGGTGAATCCTCTCCAGGGCGCGCCGTTCGCGCTGTGACTGAGGGTCTTGGAAGTCCTCGGCGAGGAGCTGCAAGTTGAGCCCGAGCGTACTCAAGTGGTTTTTGATTTCGTGGATGAAGCCACCGGCCAGCTCGGCCAACTCGGCGTACGCTTCCTTCCGCACGGCAATCGGCCTCCGGCTTGCGACGGCGCGTTCCTTGTTCTTACGCATCGTTTAGCCATGAGCCTCGGACGAGTGCGAAGTCTGCACTCGCCCGAGGCTCGTGGCCAACCAGCAACTCCGTTCTGCTCAACGGCGAGCGGCTTCGGTGCCTTCGCCACCTGTCGGTTCCCCGCGCCGCCGCGGTCCGGGATCGGCTTGCCTACGCGGGGGAGGAGGCTCGGCACCACCTGGACCAGCCGCCGGCTTGTTCTGCTCGCGGAGCAGGGCCTTGCGCGACAGCTTGACCCGATCCTGATCGTCGATGGCAATGACCTTGACCTGGAGGACGTCGCCCACCTTGCACACATTTTCGACCTTGTCCACGTATTTGTCATCCAGCTCGCTGATGTGGCACAGGCCATCGCGCCCCGGCAAGATCTCGATGAAGGCACCGAAGTCCTTGATCGACGTCACCCGACCCTCGTAGACTTTGCCGACGCGCACTTCTTCGGTGAGCGCTTCCACCTTCAGCTTGGCCGCCTCCGCCCCGGCCGCATCGAGGTGCGAGATGTAGACCGTGCCGTCGTCATCGATATCGATCTTGGCGCCGGTCGCTTCCTGGATCCCCTTGATCGTTTTACCGCCGGGGCCGATCAGCAGGCCGATCTTTTCGGGATTGATGCGGACTGTGAGCAGGCGCGGGGCAAAGTCGCTGATGGCGCCCCGCGGCTGGCGTAGCGTCATCAACATCGACTTCAGGATCTCACGCCGGGCGTCACGGGCTTGTTCCAGCGTGGCCTTGATAATCTCCTCGCTGATGCCGTCGATCTTCAGATCGAGTTGAATCCCCGTGACACCGCGGCCGGTGCCGGCCACCTTGAAATCCATGTCGCCGAAGTGGTCTTCGTCGCCCATGATGTCGGTGAGCAGGATGAAGCGGTCCGGCTCCTTGACCAGGCCGATCGAGATGCCCGCCACGGGATCGGAGATCGGTACGCCGGCATCCATCAACGAGAGCGTGCCGCCGCAAACGCTGGCCATGCTGCTGGAACCGTTCGACTCGAGGATGTCCGCGACGACCCGGATGGTGTAGGGAAACTTGTCGGGACTGGGAATCACCGCCTTCAGGCTGCGCTCGGCCAGGGCACCGTGTCCGATTTCGCGCCGTCCGGGGCCGCGAATCGGCCGGCATTCACCGACACTGAACGGCGGAAAATTGTAGTCCAGCATGAACTTCTTGCTATACTGGTCAACAAGGCCATCGACCCGTTGCTCATCGCTGGTCGTGCCCAGGGTCGTGGTCACCAGCGCTTGGGTTTCACCGCGCTGGAAGATCGCCGTGCCGTGCGTTCGCGGCAGCACCCCGACTTCGCAACTAATCGGCCGGATCTGTTTTGTCGTACGGCCATCGATTCGTTTGCCTTCGAGGATCAGGTCGCGCACCACGCGTTCTTCGAGCCGTTCAAACGCGAATGCTACCTGCTCCGGCGTGTATTCCGCTTGGCCACTGTCCGGCAGATACGCTTCCAGAATACGGTCCCGCAGCTGGCGAATGGCATCGGCCCGAGCCTGCTTGCCCGAGGTCTGCTTGCGTTCGCGGAATTCGTCATAGAAGCGCTTACGGAGGATGTCGATGAGGGGGTTCGCGGGCCCGGAGGCCGGCGGTGCCTTCGGCTCAATTCCGGCGTTCCGCCGCAACTCCTCGATCATGTCCACCACGGTCGCAATGTGCTGGTGGCCAAACGATATCGCCTGCGCCATGTTTTCTTCGGACATCTCGCGGGCAAAGCCTTCGATCATGGTGATCGCGTCGCGCGTCCCCGCCACGACCAGGTCGAGCTCACTTTCCTCGAGTTGCGTGTGCGTCGGCATCAGAATCAACTCGTTGCCGATGCGGCCGACGCGGACAGCGCCAGTGGGCTTCAGAAAAGGAATCGGCGAGACATGCAGAGCGGCACCGGCCCCGATGATCGACAGGACGTCGGGATCGTTCTCCTTGTCGGCCGAAAGCACCGCCCCCATGATCTGGACTTCGTTGCGATAGGTGGCGGGGAACAGCGGACGGATCGGGCGATCGATCAGACGCGAGGTCAGCGTTTCTTTGGTCGTGGGCCGGCCTTCACGTTTGATGAAGCCGCCCGGGAATTTGCCCGCCGCATACGTCTTTTCCCGATAATCCACGACGAGGGGAAAGAAGTCTCTTCCCTCATCCGCCTCGCCCTCGACGGCGGTCACAAGGGTGACGGTATCGCCATACTGGACCACGACAGCGCCATGGGCCTGTTTGGCAATCTTCCCGGTTTCGATACTGAGTTTTTGGCCACCGAATGGACGTTCAACACGACTTGCCTGCACGGTACATACCTCACAACAGATACCGGCAGAGAGTTGGCGGGGGAGGGGGGAGTGAGCAGGTGAGACCGCGCGGCACGGGAGAGTGCCGGCTTCGGCACCGTCGCTGGCCGGCGCGGGTGTCACTTGCGGAGGCCCAACCGGTTGATGAGCGCCAAGTACCGGTTGCGATCCTTGTTGCGAAGGTAAGTTAACAAGCCCGACCGCTTACTGACCATCATCAGCAGGCCGCGCCGACTGGCGTGGTCCTTCTTGTGCGTGCGCAAGTGCTCGGTGAGCTCGTTAATGCGTGCCGTGAGCAGCGCCACTTGCACTTCCGGCGAGCCCGTGTCGACGGTCTTGCGCCGATACTGATCAATGATTTCCGTCTTGCGGTCCTTCGTGATCGACATTGGGATTCTCACCACCTCCGCCGCGTTGTACTCCTGCCTAGCTAATCTAATCCCTCAAACATCTTTGTTTCAGTGAATGTATCAGGCCGAGCCGAGATTGCAAGCCCGAAAAGCACTTTTCATCGGCGCACGCTGATTCGTCTGGCTGTGTCGGGCGGGCTCAACCCGTGGCCGCCACTCTTTCGGCCGGAGATCCCATCCGTTATAGTGTTATGCAGAGCTATGCCGAGCGGCAGCAGAAAGGGCGCGAGTAGGACGGCTCTCCAGAGCCGTCTGGACGGCCCTGGAGAGCCGTCCTACAACGAAACGATGTCCTGCCGCTCGCTCAAGACGCTGGCTGAGGATCCTCGCCATGACCTGGATCAAGACCGTATCCCCGGCCGAAGCGGATGCCGAGCTGCGGGGGTGTTATGAGGCGGTCTATGCCCTGTATCCGCCCGAGTACGCGGCGGAGGTACCCAGCGTGCGGCGACCGGATGGCACTGCCGACAGTATCACCGCGGCGCACAGCCTGATCCCGGAGGCGATGCGCCATGCGATGTCTACTTTCGGCGTCCTGCTGTCGCCCGAGCTGCCGTTGTCGCGCCGCCAACAGGAGATGATCGCCACGGTGGTGTCGGCCCTCAACCGCTGCTTTTACTGAGTGGAAAGCCATGCCGAGTTCCTGCGCCGCGTTGCCCTGGACGAGGAACTCGCCGCCGCGTTGCGGCGGGATTACACCCAGGCGTGCCTGTCGCAACAGGACCGAGCCATGCTCGATTATGTGGCGAAGCTGACCGCGGAGGCCAGCCGGATTACGCCGGAGGACCTGGAGCGCCTGCGTCAGGTCGGCTTCGAGGACCGGGGCATCTTGCAAATCAACCTGATCGCCAGCTGGTTCAACTACATCAACCGTGTGGCAGACGGGCTCGGCGTGGGCCGGGCGGGTTGAGGATCCTTGGGCTGTTTGGCGAAGAGCCGCAGGCGACCGCGGAGAACGGAGTCGCCTGCGGCTCTCCACTAATACAAGTCGGCGTGTCCAAGCCAGTGATGGACGTTACTTCGCTCGTTTGGCCTCCCAGTCGCGGCTGCGGGTCTGGCCGCCAAAATTGCTTTCCGACTTGCCCTTGATCGTGTCCCCGGTCACCTTTCCCTCGTACTTGGTCGTGAATTTCTCACCGTTGCGTTCACGGATGACCTCGAAGGACAGCTCGCCATTCTTGAACTTGGCGTTCGTGATGGGAGTCTCTTGTTGGCCGCCGAATCCCCCCGTCAAGGCGCCTGTCACCTTGTCCCCGTCAAGTTTCAGGTTGAGCGTGAAATCAACGGTGTTGTCATTGAAGGTGACCGTCCACTTCCATGTACCCGCAGGGGGTTTATCCTCCGCCCGCGCACTTGCCGCGAGCCAGCCCAGTCCCAGGCACACGGTCACCAAAACGAACGCCAGACTCCCTCGCCGCTGCATTGGACTATCCTCCCAAAGAAGCCTCCCCAACGGCCTGTTCCAGCGCTCCGGCGCTCCCCGGCGCCGGCACTAACCTGGCACACATGATGGCGCGTTTGCTGTCCAAAAGCAAGCAACAACCAGTGGAGCAAAAGGGAGGCGCCCAGGAAGCATCACCTGGACACCTGCTCGCCGCTCATCCCGGAGGCAGAACAAAGAGCAGGTCATAGCCCACCACCATGATGGCTCCATCCACAAGCAGATGGCTCAACCAGGGTGCGTAGATCGAACCGCTGCGGTGATACAGCCAGGCCCAGACCGCGCCGCCGACGGCGATGCACAGCGCGAACGGTACCGTGGCACCGACAAACCGCCCCGGCAAATAGACATTCAAGACGACCAGGTGATGCGCCATGAAGGACAGGCTGGACACTGCCATTGCGGCAGCGAGCGGGAGCAACCGCCGGAGCTCGCCGAACACGAACCAGCGCCAGTAGTATTCCTCCAGAAGCGAGTGGAGGACGGAAATAAACCCAGCCAGCACCAGGAAACGCACGGGAGTCGCGGCGTCGAATTCCGCCACCTTGGCTCGCAGATTCTCTGGCGTGTGTTTCAAGAGCGGACTGTGGCGTACCCCGTAATAGAGCCCGAGCAGTGCCACGCCCACGAGCAAACCAAACCCCACGCCGAGCGCCGCGCCGCGAAAGCTGTGCCGACCGGGTCGCAGCCAGCGCCGTTCGCACAGACCGATCCACAGCAGCGGAAACGTAAACTGGACTATCTTGCTCGCGAAATACGCGCCTTGCAAGGCAGCGTTCGCCTCGGGGGTTGCCGACACCGGGCTGGCCAGGGCGACGAAGTATTCCCACGCCAGGGCGGTGGGAAACACCAGCGCGAAGACGAGCGCCGCCCACTTTCGCTTCACGCCATCTCTCCCACAACACGCCGCACCAGCACGCGCAGCTTCTTCTCGGCGAGGTTGGCGGTGGCGATGATGTCGTCGAGTACGACCGGCTCCAGGGCATCGGGCAGGCACATATCGGTAATCACCGACAGCCCCAGGTTGCGCAGGCCGCAGTGGACGCCGACGATCACCTCGGGGACCGTGGACATGCCGACCACATCGGCGCCAATGCCGCGCAGAAAACGGTATTCCGCTCGCGTCTCCAAGTTTGGCCCCGACACGGCCACGAAGACGCCTTTGTGACAAACCACCTTTTCTTCGAGGGCGAGGCGCTGCGTCAGGGCGATCAACTCGCGGTCGTAGGCGTGACACATGTCGGGAAAGCGCGTTCCGAGGCGATCATCATTCTTGCCGATGAGGGGATTGTCGCCGAGGAGGTTGATGTGGTCCTCGATCACCATCAGGTCGCCCTTGCCGAACTGCGGGTTCATGCCCCCACAAGCGTTGCTCACGACGAGCACCTCGCAACCCAAGGCTCTCATGACGCGCACCGGGAGCGTGATCTCGGACAGCGAATAGCCTTCGTAATAATGAAAGCGGCCTTCCATCGCCAGCACGGTCTTTCCGGCCAATTGGCCACACACCAGCCGGCCAGCGTGCGACTGCACCGTGGACTGCGGGAAATGCGGAATATCGCTATACGACAGGACCGCTTGCGCCTCGATGTCCTGGGCGAGGCCGCCCAGGCCGGTCCCCAGGATAATCCCGACGTGCGGCGTTCGGCTCCATTTCGCTTGAATGGCCCGTTTGGCGTCGTGAACCTTGTCGTACAGAGTGTGCATGTCAGTAGTCAGTAGTCAGAGATTCGGGCTGCGCCCTAAAGCTTAGCGACAGTATAATGATTGGCAATGGGAAGCGAAAGGGACCACCACGAGGTCTTGGATTGCCCAGTCCGTGGTCCATTGCCCGTAGCAGGTCCAGGACCCTTTCCGGCTACTGACTACTGACTACTGACTACTGACTACTGACTACTCACCATGGCCGCTAATCTGACGCCGCAGTATCTGGAAGCGGAAGCCGAGTACAAGAAGGCGCGAACCGCCGAGGAACGTCTTGCCTGTCTGAAGACCATGTACTCCTTGCTGCCCAAGCATAAGGCAAGCGAGAAGCTTCAGGCCGAGCTCAAGACGAAAATCAGCGATGCCAAGGAGGAAGTCGAACAGGATCGCAAGAGTCCCAAGAAGGGCGGTGTCAGCTATAAGATTCCCAAACAGGGAGCCGGCCAGTATGTGATTCTGGGAGCGCCCAACACAGGCAAGAGCCGCTTGCTGACGCGACTGACCCGAGCCACGCCGGAGGTCGCGCCCTACCCCTTCACCACACGGGAGCCGCACGCCGGCATGATGGATTGGCAAGATGTGCGGGTGCAGCTGATCGATACGCCACCGATCACCGCGGACTACATGGAGAGCTATCTCTCCAGCATGGTCCAGACTGCCAGTGCCGCCCTGCTCCTCGTGGACCTCGGCGACGACGACGGTCCCTTCGCGGCCGAGGCGGTCCTGGAACGGCTGGCGCAAACCAAGACCGTTCTCGTGAGCCAGGCGCCGGCCGTGGTGGAGGATCCGACGATCCACTACACCAAGACGCTATTCGTGGCCAACAAGATCGATCTACCGGGGGCCACGGACCGTCTGGAAGTGGTGCGTGAGCTGTTCGGCGCTCGCTTTCCCTTGCACGTCCTCTCCGCCGAACAGGGGACCGGCCTGGAAGAGCTACGGGACGCTATTTATCATTTTCTCAACGTCATCCGTGTTTATACGAAGCAGCCCGGCAAGCCACCCGATCTGGCGTCGCCGTTCACCTGTCCGATCGGCAGTACGCTGGTCGAGATGGCGGCCCTGGTCCATCGCGACTTTGCCGAGGGACTCAAGTCGGCTCGCATTTGGGGCACCGGGGTGTACGACGGCCAAACCGTCAAGCGTGATCATGTCCTACATGACAAGGATATTGTGGAGCTCCATCTCTAATTGGTAGTCCGGCGCTGATCAAGCTCACATGGAGAATGCGTTTCAAACCTTCGTCGAGTGGTATGCGGCGTACGGCTACCCGGTCCTCTTTGTCGGCGTGCTGCTGGAAAACGCGGGCGTGCCGGTGCCGGGAGAGACTGCCGTTCTCGTAGCGGCCTTTCTAGCCAGCCCGGCGGCTGGGTCGCACTTTCACCTCGGCTGGGTCATCGGGCTGACGTGCACAGCCGCCATCCTCGGAGACAACCTGGGCTTTTGGCTGGGCCATCGCTGGGCTCGTCCTCGGCTCCGACACGGCGGGAAATTCCTTTTCTTGACGCCCCAGCGATTCCAGTCGGTGGAGGGCTATTTCGCCCGCTACGGTATCGGGACGATTTTCGCTGCCCGCTTCATCACCGGCTTGCGAGTCGTTGCCGCCTTGGCTGCCGGCACCGCCGGTATGTCCTGGCCGCGTTTTTTCCTCGCCAACGCGGCCGGGGCCTTGGCCTGGGCGGTCGCCATCGGCCTGCTTGGCTATTTCTTCGGCCGCAGCTGGGGACTGCTGCACCACTGGCTGAGCTGGGGTGCCTGGGTCATCCTGGGTTGCGCCCTCCTTGGAGTTGGGCTGTGGCACCTCTGGGTACGTTGGCGCAAGCGGCCCCGCTCGTCCTGATTCAATGCTTCGGATGAAGGTCTCCAGTTCCGGTGCGGAGGGATTGAGGTGACGGGCGAGCACAACGCATCGCTCTTGGTTGATCATTGGTCCCGAGGTACAATGAGCTTCAGTAAAATGGATGCTGTGCCTCCGCCGACCCCATCCCCTGAAACTGGGTCGGTCTACGCGCGAATTCATGACGACCGCCAACGCTGTCGGCCTGTCTTGAGGATCCTCGGTTGTGCGGGCTTTCACCCAGTCCCCGGCAGCGGCCAAACTGGACCGTAGTCCTGTCGTGATTCCACGGAGAAGGGGATGACCCATCGGCCCCTGCGTTACCTGGCGGGTGTGTTCGTCCTCGCCACGGTGTACTTTGGCGCGGCGAAGCTGGGCCTGTCTCTCGCGACCGTCGCCGAGCAAGTGACCGTCGTCTGGCCCCCCTCCGGCATTGCGCTGGCGGCGCTATTGTTGTTTGGTTACCGACTGTGGCCAGGGATCGCGCTGGGGGCCTTCCTGGCCAACGCGACCGCTCACGAGACCGTGCCGGTGGCCTGCGGCATAGCGCTGGGCAACACCCTGGAAGCAGTGGTGGGGACCTGGCTGCTGCACCGCTTCGTCGGCTTTCGCACTTCACTGGAGCGCTTGAAAGATGTGCTCGGCCTGCTGGCGCTGGCCGCCAGCGTTAGCACGACCGTGAGCGCTACGGTCGGCGTCACGAGCCTCTGCCTCGGCGGCATCCAGCCGTGGTCCCTCTACGGCTCACTGTGGTGGACCTGGTGGCTCGGAGACGCGATGGGCGACATCGTGATGGCCCCTGCGCTGCTCACCTGGGCAGCGTGGCCCCTGATCGATTGGCGGCCTCGGCGGACGGCCGAAGCGGCGGCCGTGCTGCTCGGCTTGGTTGCGGTGGGTTTGGCGGTCTTCAAGGGCGGAGCCCTCCGGTCGGCTCCGAGTTACCCGCTGGAATACACCATTTTCCCATTTGTCATCTGGGCCGCGCTGCGATTCGGTCAACGCGGGTCGACGACGGTGACGCTGGTGGCGTTGGCCATTGCCGTCCTGGGCACCGCGAATAGCTCGGGACCTTTTGCCGGCAGGACAGCCCAAGAGAGCTTGGTGTTGCTGGACTTCTACATGGCCGTGGTCGCCGTCACGGCCTTGCTCCTGGCGGCCACCATGACCGAACGCCGGATGAGCGAGCGCCGGCGGGCCATCGGCCATGCCGTCACGGCGGTTCTGGCCGAATCTCCTTCGCTGGCGGAGGCCGCACGCCGGCTGCTTCAGGAGACTTGCAGACGCCTCGATTGGGATGTGGGTACGATTTGGTGCGCCGACCGCTGGGCGCAGGTCCTGCACTGTGTCGAGGTCTGGCACAGGCCGTCCGTCAAGGTGGTCGAATTCGAGGCGACCACGCGCCGGAGCGCGTTTGCTCCGGGGGTTGGCTTGCCGGGTCGGGTCTGGTCCAGTGGCCAGGCTATTTGGATCGCAGATGTCGCCAAGGATACCAACTTTCCGCGCGCTCCCATTGCCACTCAGGAAGGGCTGCATGGGGCCTTTGGCTTCCCCATCTTGCTCGGCACCGAGATTCTCGGCGCTCTCGAGTTCTTCAGTCGCCACATCCAACGGCCCGATGAAGATCTCCTCCAAACGCTAGCCGCCATCGGGGGCCAGATCGGTCAATTCATCGAGCGCAAGCGCGCGGAGGAGGCCCTGCGGCGCCGGGAACAGGAGTTGACCGACTTCCTGGAGAACGCCACGCTCGGCCTGCACTGGGTCGGCCCCGATGGGACAATCCTGTGGGTAAACCGGGCCGAATTGGAACTCCTTGGCTATGCGCGCGACGAATACATCGGGCACAACATTGCCGAGTTCCACGTCGATCAGGAGGCGATCGACGACATCCTCACCCGGCTCGGTCAAGGGGAGACGCTGCACAATTGCGAGGCCCAGTTGCGCTGCAAAGATGGCACAGTCCGCCATGTCCTCATGAGCGCCAACGTCTACTTTGAAGAGGGTAAATTCGTCCATACGCGTTGCTTCACCCGTGACATCACCGACCGGAAGCGGTCCGAGCAAGCCTCCCAGTTTTTGGCCGATGCCGGGGCCGCTTTGGCATCCCTCGTGGAGCCGGACAGCACCTTGCAGCAGGTGGCCCTGCTGGCAGTGCCGGCCTTCGCGGACTGGTGTATTGTGGACATGGCCCAGGAAGACGGGTCGCTGCGCCGTGTGACGGTCGCTCACGCCGATCCCGTCAAAAGGGAGCTGGCACAGGACTTGGCCCGCAAGTATCCCCCGGACCCGGATTGGCCCCACGGACCTCTGCACGTGCTGCGCACCGGCCAGGCGGAGCGACTCGAAGAGATTCCGGATGTTCTGTTAGTAGAGGCGGCTCAGGACGAGGAACACCTGCGCATCTTGCGCGAACTGGCGGTGAAGTCCTACCTGGGAGTGCCACTGCGCGTGCGCGGCAAGGCCGTCGGCGTGGTTTCCTTCGTCGCGGCCGAGTCGGGGCGCCGGTACGACGGCAGAGACCTTGCCGTGGCGGAGGAGTTGGCTCGCCGCGTCGCCATCGCGCTGGAGAACGCCCATCTCTACAGCGAGGTCCGCGAGGCCGCCCGGCGCAAGGATGAGTTCTTGGCCATGCTGGCCCACGAGCTGCGCAACCCGCTGGCCCCCATCCGTAACGCGGTGCAGATCTTGAAGATGCCAGGGGCCGACCGCTCCACCGTCGAGCGGGCCCGGGCGATGATGGAGCGGCAGGTCCAGCACCTGGTCCGGCTGGTGGATGACCTTCTGGACGTCTCGCGCATCATGCGCGGCAAGATCGAACTCCGCAGAGAACGCATCGACCTGGCCGTCGTGGTGGCCCGTGCCGTGGAGACGGCCTACCCGGCCATCGGAGCGAGTGGGCACAAGCTCAAAGTAGCGCTGCCGCCCGAACCGATCATGCTGGAAGCGGATCCGATCCGCTTGGCCCAGGCCATTGCCAATCTGCTCAACAACGCCGCCAAGTACACCGAGCGCGAGGGGCACATTGGCATCGCCGCCGAGCAAGTCGGCGATGAGGCGATCGTGCGCGTGCAGGACACCGGGATTGGCATCGCCACCGAGATGCTGCCCCGGATCTTTGACCTGTTCGTGCAAGCCGACCGCTCTCGGGACCGTGCACAGGGCGGCATGGGAATCGGCTTGACGCTCGTGCGCAGTCTGGTGCAAATGCACGGCGGCACGGTCCGGGCCTACAGCGGCGGGATGGGGAAAGGGAGCGAGTTCGTCCTCCGTCTTCCCGCGCTGCCGCGAGCGCGGAGGCCAGAGGTGATGCCAAAGCAAGTAGATGGGTGTCCGCCGGACCACCACGCCCGACGCCGCATCCTGGTTGTGGACGACAACGTCGACGCCGCCGAGAGCCTCGCCATGCTGCTCCGCTTGGAGGGGCAAGACGTCCGGGTTGCGCACGATGGCGCCGCCGCGCTCAAAGCTGTACAGGCCGAGGTGCCCGAGTTAGTGTTCCTGGACCTCGGCATGCCGGGCATGGACGGCTACGAGGTGGCGCGAAGGCTGCGCCAACAGCCGGCGCTTCAGAAGATCGTACTGGTAGCCCTGACGGGGTGGGGACAGGAGGAGGACCGACGGCGCACCAAGGAGGCGGGTTTTGACCAGCACCTTGTCAAGCCGGTTGAGCCGGGTCAATTGCACCAGCTTCTTGGCGAATCGAGGTAACGGGACGTAGCCGCCAACCACCCGTATCAACTCCCGCGATAGGTGGAATACCCGTAAGGGCTCAACAACAGCGGGACGTGGTAGTGCCCGGCCGGATCGTCAATTTGAAAGTGCACCTGCACCTCGGGATAAAAGCTCTGCATGCTGAGGGAGTCGAAGTAGCCCGCCGTGGCGAAGCGAAGCCGGTAGATTCCCGTCGTGAGAGCGGCCTTTTCCGGCAGCAGCGTGGCGATACGCCCGTCGGAGTTGGTTATACCGCAAGCCAGCTCGACCCAACTCGCGTCGGCCTGGCGTCGTTCCAAAACGACGACGACCCCCTCGGCCGGCCGGCCACGGGCAGTGTCTAGAATGTGGGTTGTGATCGGACTCATGAGCAAAGCTTCTGTAGTCGCAAACGTGTGATCTTTTCCTGCTCGCCGGCCGCAATCCTCAGTTCCTCCTCCGCGCTGTTGTGCAGCCGTTGTTCGAGCAGAGCCAGCATCTCGTCAGCAGTCTTGCCGCTCGCGCAGACAATGAACAGGTGACTGAACCTCGCCTCGTACTTGCGATTCGCCTCGACCAAGGCCACCAGGGTGGTTTCCGAGGCATCGGCCACGCCCGCTTGTTCCCCGGCCGACCATGCCGCGGTCTTGGCAAACTTGCTCCGCATTGCATCCAGGTCGCCGATCCTTGGATGAGCCGCGAACGCCTCCAGCCAGTCCTCGCGTCGGAGGGTTCGCCCAATCTGCGCCGCAGCAGCGAACAGTTCCACCTCGTTGGCGAAGGGCCGGCGGGCTGCCATCTGCTCCGCCCAGCGCCTGACCCCGCAGCAGCGGAGGAACGCCTCACGGGCCTCCGGTTCGTGCAACGAGTTGATCGGCTCGAGGTTTAGCATGTTCCACACGGTGGATTCAGAGGACGCAGGATGGTCTGTCCGCGCGGAAGATCGCCGAACTGCCCGGCCTCGTAAATCTTCTGCCCGCGCAGGAACGTCATGTCCACCCGGCCACGCAAGGTCTGGCCCTCATAGGGTGTCACCTTATGCCGGTGATGCAGCATCTCCGGCAGCACCCGGAATGCAGCCCGCGGATCGAAGACGACCAGGTCTGCATCGTAGCCGGGGGCCAGGGCTCCCTTGCGGCCATCTAGCCCCACCAGTCGAGCTGGCCGATGGCTCATCCAGTCTACCAGATCAACAAACGTCATCCCACGCGGCATCCCTGCGGTCCAGACAATGGAGAGGGCCAGTTGCAGAGACGCGATACCGCCCCAGGCTCGCTGCAAATCGCCAGTGGCCAGATGCTTCAGCTCAGGAGGGGCCGGCGAGTGGTCCGAGCCGATGAGATCGATCAGACCACTTTGCAAGCCCTCCCATAGGCGTTCCCTGTTTGCCCCTTCGCGGATGGGCGGGGCGCACTTGAAGCGCGGATCGCCGTCAGGGATCTCCTCCGAGGCAAAATGGAGGTAGTGCGGGCAGGTTTCCACGGTCAGCGGCAGCCCCGTGGCGCGGGCCTCCCGGAGCATAGGCAATGCCTCGGCCGAGGATAGATGTACGACGTGAACACGGCAGTGGTACTCCCGACACAGCGCGATGAGGAGTGTAATGGCCTGGTTCTCCCAGTGGCATGGGCGCGACGCCAGATACGCCGCGTAGCTCCGGGGTTCGGAGGACAGCCGCGCCTCGATTGCCGCGGCGAGCGGACTCACCAACTCGGCATGGACCAGCAACGGCAGCCCGGCGGCACTGAGCTGCCGCATGGCGGCCCGGAGGTCGGCTGCTGT
Organism: Gemmataceae bacterium; assembly: GCA_041499985.1. Classification (GTDB taxonomy): domain Bacteria; phylum Planctomycetota; class Planctomycetia; order Gemmatales; family Gemmataceae; genus JBGQLF01. Next base: position 3,440 of record JBGQLF010000008.1, on the reverse strand, counting down.
TGCATTCGGGAATTCGTCGATCCCCGAAGGGCACAAGAACGCCTTGAGGCCGAGCACGCCCGCCGCGCTCAGCGGCTCGATCTGGTCGGTGTTGCCCGGCACGACTCCGCCGTAGAAGCCGCAATCAACCCACAGCTTCTCGTCGGCGGCGGCCAGCTTGCGAGTCAGCGCGTGCGGGGTCGTGGTGACCGGCGAGCTATTGAGCGGCATGTCCACCAGGGTCGTGATGCCGCCGGCGGCCGCGGCCCGGGTGGCGGTTTCAAACCCTTCCCACTCCGTCCGCCCTGGCTCATTGATGTGCACATGCGCGTCGACCAGGCCCGGCAGGAGGACCCGGTCGCCTACATCCTCGATCGGACAACCAGCAGGGATCTGATCGACAGCAACCACTGCCGCGATCCTCTCGCCGCAGATGAGCACGGCGGCCTCCCGCGCGCCTTCCGGCGTGACCACAGACTTGGCGCGAATCGCCCAACTCGGTGATTCGGGCGCCCCCGTATTCTCTTGTGGCCGCGATGCCATCGAACCGTTTCCCTACTCTGGAGGCCTCAATGCTGTCCGCTGCCCTGTCCCGTTACGGTCAACGGAATCTGATGCTCCATCGCAACCTCGAGCGCTTGCGGAATCAAGATCATGGCAGTCGGCCCCTTCTGCCGGGTGCTGATCATGTTCGAGGAAACGCCACCGCTCTTTCCAGTATTGCTGAAGGGGCAGCCGTTTTCTATGCTTTAGCGGAATTCAACCCTTCTCCCCTGCCATGGACTCGTTGTACCGCGCCTGGATGAATTGGCTCTTTGCTGTGGAGACCTAGAAGATGTCCGCCGTTCTGACGCACAACGCCTATGGGAAAGCCCAGATCCGCCTGACCAAGGTTAGTCGCCATGCCGGCCGCCATCACTTGAAGGAGTTGTGCGTCGCCATCCAGCTGGAAGGGGACTTCGCCGCCTCCTATGTGGACGGAGACAACAGCCGGATCGTGGCGACCGACACGATGAAGAATACCGTTTACGTCCTGGCCAAGAAGCATGCGCTGGCCGACCTCGAGAGCTTTGGCGTGGCCCTTTCCCATCACTTCCTGGAACACTATCCCCATGTCTCGGTCGCGACGATCAGCCTTGTGGAGCAGCCCTGGCAACGGATGGTGATCGATGGCCAGGAACACCCCTACGCCTTTGTCGGCGGGGGCAGCGAGAAGCGGACGTGTACCGTGGCGCGCACACGTCAGGGCCTGCGCGTGGAGTCTGGCCTGGATGACCTGGCCCTGCTCAAGACCACGGATTCGGCCTTCACCGGATTCATCCGCGATGCGTATACGACTCTCGCCGAGACAGACGACCGCATTTTCGCCACCAACGTCTCGGCAAGCTGGCTGTACGCGGAGACCCCGGAAGACTGGAACCATTGCCATCAGCGCATCCGCCAGGCGCTGCTCGAGGAATTCGCCCGGCACAAGAGCCTGGCTGTGCAGCAGACTCTGCACGCGATGGGGACGGCGGCATTGGAAGCCTGTAGCCAGATCGAGCAGATTAAGCTGCGCATGCCCAACAAGCACCGCCTTCTAGTGAATCTGCACCCGTTTGGGCTGGATAACAACAACGAGATCTTTGTCGCCACGGAGGAACCCTATGGCGTGATCACCGGAACGCTGCGGCGCGGATGAGGTCTGAATCGTCGCCCGTTCACGTCCGCCGCCCTTTCTTCGGGCGACGCTTGCGAGTCCAGCCCCGACGCAACTGATCCGGGCTAGCCGCCGTCTCGATCGCCTCGAGAACAGCCTCCAGTAGCTCGTGGTTCTGAAGCTCGCGAATCTCCGGCAGCAGTTCCAAGCCTTCTGCGCCAAATTTGAGTTTCAAACTTACCTCAATTCCTTTAAGCAGGCCCTTCTCCATTCCTACCCTTTCCGCGATCGTGACGAACGGCATACCCTTCTCCTCCTCGTAGTGGGCGATTTCTCCAGCCGCGGACTAACCCGGAGCCGTTCCGGCCAATTCCGCCAGCGTTAGGGCCAGCACTTCCACTCCCCGGCCGATGGCTTCCGGCGAACTGTATTCATCGGGACGATGGCTGACTCCGTCTTTGCAGGGGATGAAGATCATGCCGATGGGACAGAGCCGGGCCATGAAAAGCGAATCGTGGTAGGCCCGACTGACCATCGGCTTATACGCCAGCTGAAGCCGCCGGCATACGGCCTGAATCGCGTTCAACACTCTCGGTCCGGCCTCCGTGGGTGGGTCGGCGTTGAGCAACTCGACCGCAGCCCCAATCCCGCGGCGGCCGGCGATCTGGCAGATCGCTTGCCGAACACGGTCCACAACGCGGTCTCGGGAGTCAAGGTCCGTGTCTCGCACGTCGACCTCCAGCGTGACCCGGACAGGGATGCTGTTGATGGCGCCGGGATGGATGCGGCAGACGCCTGTGGTGGCGACCGTATCGAGTCGGCCGCTCGACTTCGCCGCTTCCTCGACCGCCAGCACGACCTCCGCCGCCGCGCACAGCGCGTCCTTTCGGTCTGGCATCAGCACCGTTCCCGCGTGACCGCCTTCGCCTTCGAGCCGGATTCGCAGCGCCGCCGGCGCTGCGATTGCCGTCACCGCTCCGATGGGGATCTGCTCGCGTTCCAGAAGCGGCCCCTGCTCGATATGCAATTCGACGAACGCGGTGTAGCACCCGCCTGGCAGCGGCACTTCGGCCAGCGTCCCGGCGCAACCAGCTTGCCGGCGGACCTCATCGAACGTTGCGCCGTCCGTATCTCGGAGCGCAGCCGCCATCTCTGGGGCCAACGAGCGACCCAGTAGCCGGCTCCCCAGGCAACCGATGCCGAAACGCGTCGGCTCTTCACTGGTGAACAGAATCAATTCCAGGGACCGCAATGGCCGCCAACCCACCGACTTCAGCGCCCGGATGGCCTCGAGCGCACCCAGGACTCCCACGGTGCCATCGTAGCGTCCGGAGTACGGGATCGCGTCGATGTGCGAACCCGTCGCGACCGGCGGCAAGTTCGCGTCCGCGCCCTCCCAGCGAGCAAACAGGTTGCCGGCCGGGTCCTCCCGCAACTCCAGTCCGGCATCGGCAGTCAGACTGCGGAGGAACGCCCGCGCCCGTAGATCGGGCTCGGTGAACAGAATGCGCGTGACCGCAGGAGCGTCGGCGTCGGAAAACTGGGCCAGCTGTTCCAGCTCGCGGGTGAGCCGCGTCCGGTCGATGTGCGGAGATGGGAATGTCATGCGGAGTTCGCCTCTGAGCCCGACGCGCCAGCGAGGGAAGCCAGCGTTCCTCGCTGGCGCGTCGGGCTCACTGTCGGGTTTATACTGAATGCCGGCTCTTCGTTTCGAGACTGGTTCGTTGCCCTCATCCCCGACCCCCGATGCCTCCTGGGAAGCGGTTCACGTCTTTGTAGTAGAGATACCGAGCGGGGCCCTTGCCCATGGCGACGAACCACT
>JBGQLF010000007.1:0-26252 GCA_041499985.1 Gemmataceae bacterium | reverse complement strand
TCGCGGACTCCCTCGCTGGCGCGTCGGGCTCATCCAAGTCCTGTCCAGCCGGAGCAGAAAAGTCACGGTTTGCAACCTGTTTACCCCAATTTGCACGGGCGTGCCGGTAGAAAAGTCTGGATTTTCCGACGTTCCCGGCATAGAGTTATCTACTGTTATCGGTTTAGTGAAGATTACCATTGCAGCGATGGCAGTTTGCCGTGAGCCAAGAATCATCCATGTCGACAGAGACGGGTAGTGCCCCCACCGAAGCGGCGCAGTCGCTGGCCAAGCCGGCGGCGCAACGTTCCGCCGTGGAAGGGATCAAAGAGAACAGCCGGCAGCTCCGCGGGAGTCTGGCCGAGGAACTGCTCCAGGATTCCGACCATTTCTCCGACCAAGACAAGCAGCTGCTGAAGTTTCACGGGACTTACCAGCAGGAAGACCGTGATGCGCGCAAGGCCCGCCGCAAGGAAGGCGTCGGCAAGCACTATATGTTCATGGTCCGCTGCAAGATTCCGGGCGGCAAACTGACCGCGCAGCAATACCTGGCCGTCGATGAGCTGGCGGGTACCTACGCCAACAGCACGCTCCGCTTCACCAGCCGGCAGGGCATTCAATTGCATGGCGTCCTCAAGAGCAACTTGCGGGAGACGATTGCCGGCATCAACGCTTGTTTACTCTCCACCTTGGGCGCGTGTGGCGACGTCGAGCGCAACGTCATGGCGTGTCCGGCGCCACACCACCACGATGGGGTCCATGCGCAATTGCAGGAGACGGCCACGGTCCTGGCCGCCCACCTGGCGCCGCGCAGCCAGGCGTATCACGAGATCTGGCTCAACGGGAAGCCCGTAGGCGATCAGGCTTTTCAAGCCGACGTCGAGCCGCTCTATGGCAAAGTCTATCTGCCACGCAAGTTCAAAACCGGCCTGGCACTGCCCGACGACAATTGCATCGACGTCTACGGGCAGGATCTCGGCCTGCTGGCGATCGCGGAGAACGGCACGATCGTCGGCTACAACGTGCTCGTGGGCGGCGGCATGGGGATGACGCACGGCAATCCGAACACGTTTCCGCACCTGGCTCGGCCGATCTGCTACGTCCCGGCTGGGGCAGTCGTGGGCGCCGCGGAAGCGGTCGTGCGCCTCTTCCGGGACCATGGCAACCGGGCCGACCGCAAGCGGGCTCGTATCAAGTACCTGGTGCATGATTGGGGGGTGGCCCGATTCCGCGAGGTGCTTGCCGGCTACGTCGTCGGCGATCTCCAGCCGGCGCGCCCGATCGAAGTGTCCGGCTTTGAAACCCATCTCGGCTGGCATCCCCAAGGCGACGGCAAGTGGTACTACGGCCTGAGCGTCGAGAATGGCCGCGTCAAGGATGAGAGCGGATTGCGCCTCCGCGCGGGCTTACGCGCCCTGATGGAGCGCTTCCAGCCCATTCTGCGCCTGACGCCGCTCCAGGACATATTGCTCTGCGATCTCCCCGGCAGCGCGCTACCGGAGATCGAGCGAACCCTCGTGGAATTCGGCATCCGCCAGCCGGAGCAGCTCTCGCACGTGCGCCGCTTTAGCATGGCCTGCCCGGCGATCCCAACCTGTGGCCTGGCGCTGTCCGAATCGGAACGCGCTTTGCCCGGCATCCTCGATGAGTTGGAAGCGGAGCTGAAGCGCCTCGGCCTGGCGGAGGAAAAGATCAGCGTCCGCATGACCGGGTGCCCCAACGGCTGTGTCCGGCCATATCAAAGCGACATCGGCATCGTGGGCCGTAGTGGCGACAAGTACACGGTGTACGTCGGCGGCCACATGTTCGGGCACCGGCTCAGCTTCACGCTCAAGGATCTGGTGCCGCGGACGGCGATTGTGCCGCTGCTCGTCCCGCTCCTGGAACGGTTCAAGCATGACCGCCTGGCGGGAGAGTGCTTTGGTGACTACTGCCAACGGTTGGGGGCCGACTCGTTGCAAGCCTTGTCGCCGCCAGCACGTCCCGGCTTGACGTCGAGCGCTGCCGAACCGGCCAACGGCGACGGTGCCGTAATCGGCGCCCAAGTGTCTAACGGCGCTGCTCAGATATCGGCCGCGGCCCCGAGTCGGGTCGACGTCATCCTCTCCCCGCTCCAAACGCAGGCGCTGCCGCTGCACGCCGGGCCGCCGCAGATGGCGGACGCGCGTGCCCCTGAAGCGCTGGTCATGCGGAGCGAGACGTTTCTGGCTGGGTTGCCCGGCGAAGAACTGCGCGATTTCTCCTTCCGCTACAACAGCGATGGCAGTGTGCGCGAGACGGTTGTGTTTTTCTACGGTGCTGACCAGCGAGCCACCAGCGCCCATCACGAAGCTCCACTCTGGCGCGAGGCGGTCTATCTCGGCCGGGTGGATCCCGTGCGTTTGCACACGGATCGCAAACTGAGTGACACCTGCTATACTGGTCCCGCTGGGCATGAGCGGCGGGACTTCCGCCTTGATTATGATCCGACCGGTGGAGTGGTGCAGCGGGTGGTGTTCTACTACGAGGGTGATCAGCGCGCGAGCGAAGCCCCGTCGGGCGCGGCCCTGCGTCGGGAAGTGGCCTTACCGGGACGATTGGCCTGAGGGTGCAGCCCATCTCGGTGTTTTCCCCGTTCCCACGCGCCGGGCGACCTGCTATCGTCAAGTCCATGAGAAGTATCCATGTTCGCTGTGCATTGGGCATCGGCCTGCTCCTGGCCGGGGTGGGATGTGGAGGGGATTCCACAGGTCGGCCGGAGAATCAGCATCCGGAATCAGCCAAGGCGATCGACGCCAAGAAGGTTCCCACCGGGCGCAATGTCTGGCTTGAGATCCAAGGAGGCCGGCGGCGCGTGCTGATCGATGCCACGATCTGTTTGCGCCAGGGCCAACTCGAGCAGCTCCTATGCAAGAAATTCACCAAGGAACATGAGGCCATCCTGTCGGCCGACGTGGATGCGCGCGACATTCACAAAGCTCTCCTCGCCGCCGGTGCCGAACCTGGATCGCCGGTCCAATATGAGCCCCAATTCCGCGTGCCGCGTGGGACGCGCATCAAGATCAGCTTGCAGTATGAGCAGGATGGCAAGCGGATCGTCGTGCCGGCACAACGCTGGGTGCGGCAAGTAAACACGCAGAAGGACCTTGACCAGGACTGGGTGTTCGCCGGCAGCCAACTCATTCCCAATCCCGAGGACAAGGACAAGCCCCCCCTCTACCTTGCCAACGGCGGTGATGTCATCTGCGTGGCCAATTTTGACGACGCTCTGCTCGATCTGCCGATTAACAGTTCCAAGGACAACGATGCACTGGCGTTTGAAGCGCACACGGAGCGCATTCCCCCCCTCGATACCAAGGTCGTCGTCATCCTGGAACCCGTGGTCGAGACGAAGAACAAATAGCCCATCGCGGCCCCGGCTGTCTCCTTTCTCCATCGAACGGCACTCCCGAGCGGGACAACCCTCAAGCCGGCGCTTGTCTCTTGACGAAATGTTTAGCATGATGATAAAGATGGTGTAATCGGTGGGCAGGACTCCAAGCTGCTCTGTAACTGAGAGGACGGCCATATGGCCACCCAAAGATTTTCTGCCGAAGCAATCGCTGCTGCGAATGAACTGCTGCACGACTGCTCTCCACAGGAAATCCTGCGCTGGGCCATCCAAAACTTCCATCCGCGGCTGGCCATGGCAACGGCTTTCGGGCCCGAGGGCTGCTGTTTGATCCACATGCTCGCGGAAATCGAACCCTCGGTGTACATTTTTAACCTAGAGACCGGGTACCAATTCGCGGAGACGCTCGAATTGCGCGAACGGATCAAGAATCGCTACGGCATCCAAGTCGATTTCGTCCGGCCGGAGCTGTCCGTGGCGAAGTATGAAGCCGAGCACGGCGGCCCAATGTACGTGCATCGCCCCGACCAGTGCTGCCATGATCGTAAGATTTTGCCCCTGCGTCGGGCCGTTGCTGGTTACGAAGCCTGGATCAGCGCCATTCGACGTGATCAGACGGCAGATCGAGCGGCGGCGGGCGTGGTGCAATGGGACGCCAAGTTTGGCCTCGTGAAGGTCAATCCGCTGCTGGGCTGGACGCATCGTGACGTCTGGGCGTTCATCTTCAAGCAGGATGTGCCGTATAATCCATTGCATGATCGCAATTATCCCAGCATCGGCTGCTGGCCGTGCACCCAGCCGGTGCGCGAGGGCGAGGAGGAACGAGCCGGTCGCTGGGTGGGAACCGTCAAGAAGGAGTGCGGCCTGCACGTCATCGAGCATCAAGGTGGGAGTGGTATCTAGATAGAACCACGCTCTCACTTCCGGAAACATACCTAGATAAGGACGTGGGCATGCGCGTCTCCGCCAAGGCCGAATATGCCTGCATTGCCATGTACGAACTGGCCGTCAAGTACGGCGACCCGCAGCCAATCCGCGTCAAGGCAATCGCTGAGGCCCAGGGGATTCCGCAGCGGTTTCTGGTGCAGATCCTTCTCCAACTCAAGGGAGCCGGCTTGGCGGCCAGCATCCGCGGCGCTGCGGGCGGCTATCAACTGGCCCGCCCCCCGGAGGAGATTTCTCTCGGTGACATCATCAATCTCATCGACCGGACGCCGAAACCGCGACCGGTCCCCCTCGCTGTTTCGCCCTCTCCTGCCGTGCGCGCCATCCGCGTGGTCTGGCAGGAGATCCAAGCCGAAGAGCAACGTATGCTAGGCGAAGTCACGCTCCAGGATCTCGTCCGGAGCACTCCGCAATCCAATGTGCCTTCGTATCAAATCTGATGACTCCTGACTCCCCTTGGAGAAATGTCCATGCAAGATCTGATCCCGCCGCATGGTGGACTGCGTGAGCCGGTGAACCGCACTATCGCTGCCGAGGAGGCTGCGGATTTCCGCGGGCAGATGGCCGCGATGAAGCGAGTGCCGATCAGTGATGCCGATCTGTCGAGCCTGTATCGCCTGGGTGACGGCGGACTGAGTCCGCTGACCGGGCCGATGGACCGAGCTACGTTTCAGCGCGTCCTCGATGAAGAGGTCCTGGTGCGCGACGGCAAGACCTACGCCTGGACCATCCCCATCTCGTTCCCCGCCGACAAGTCGTTGGCCTCCTCCCTCAAGGTCGATCAGACGGTGGCCCTGGTAAACAGTCGCGACGAGATCGTTGGCAGCCTGCGCATCCAGGATATCTTTCCTTTCGACAAGACGGGCTACATCAAGAGCGTCTACGGCACCGAGCGGACCGATCACCCCGGTGGACGCATGGTGCTAGGCGATGCGCGCGCGATGCTCCTGGGTGGCGAAGTGCGCGTCTTGCCGCAGCCAAAACATCCGGAGTATGGCCAGTTCATTCTTTCTCCGCGCGAGACCCGGGCCCTGTTCCGCCAGCGGGGCTGGAAGCGCGTGGTGGCGTTTCAGACACGCAATCCGCTGCACCGGGCCCATGAGTATGCCCTGGTCGTCGGCATCGAGCGCCTGACGCGCGCCGGCCACTTCGCCGGTGCCGTACTCAACCCGCTCGTCGGTGAGACCAAGGGGGACGATGTGGATGCGGCAACGCGCATGCGCACGTACCGGGCCCTGATCGAGAACAAGGTGCTGGGCCAGGGCGATAAAGACGAAGCCTTGTGGCAGAAGGTCGGCTACGACCTGACCGCCCAGTTGCTGCTGCTCGGCGTGGACATCAAAATGTTCTACGCCGGGCCGAAGGAAGCGATCATGCACGCCATCTATCGGCAGAACTTCGGCTTCACGGACATCATCATCGGTCGCAAACACGCCGACGCCCCGTATGACGACGGCAAGGATATCTGGGACGGACTGGCCGCGCAGCGCACGTTTGACGCGCTCAAGGGGGAGCTGCTGATCCAGCCGGTCAAGGTTGGCTTCGCGGCGTTCTACGAAGAGCTGGGCCGCGTGGGCCTGGTCGATGAATATGCCCCCAAGGGATACAAACAGGTGTCGATCAGTGGACGTGAACTGCGCGAAAAGCTGCGCGCCGGCGTTCTGCCCGACGCGCGCATCATGCGGCCGGAGACGGCGCGCGTGCTGATGGAATCGATGCGCGCCTCGTGAGCCGATCGGTTTTACGGAATGCTGGGAAACGCACCGCCTACCGATTCGGTAAGCGGTGCGTGGCAGGCGCTCCTTCTACTTGGCCAGCGCTTTGAGCTTCGCGATGGCGTCGCCCATCTTCTTGTGGAGCGCTTCCGTCTCCGCCTTTTTGCCGGCGTCCGCGACTTCGTCGATCGGCTTGTAATAGCCGGCCAACTCGTTGCACAACCGACCTGCTTCCGTGAGCTTGTCCTCGGGGACGCCTGCTGGGGCCAGCTCCTTCGTCTTCTTGGCCACCAGGGCCATCTCCTCGGCTACGCGGTGGACCTTGTCCAGTTCCCCGTGCTCGATGTGGTGGGCGATCTTCTGGTGGAGCTCTTCCTCCCGGGCCATGCCAGCCTTGAAGGTGTCCGGCATCGGTACGTCCTTCTCGGTCAGCTCCTTGGCGTGGTGGTCGCCGTCCTTGGGCTCTCCTCCCTTGTGTCCCGCTTCCCCGTGATGCCCTGCTTCTCCGTGGCCGGCCCCCTTGTGGTCGCCTTCCTTCGGTTGCCCCGACGCGCCCCCTTTCGCTCCGCTCCCCGAAGCGGGTTTCGTGTCGCCGGAACAGCCGCTCAGCCACCCGGCCGAAGCCGTGGCCAACACGGCGAGCCCAAGCCACCTAGTCCAGGTCTTCATGAGGTACCTCCCGAAGAAAAAGAATCCCTCGCGTCACCAAACCGCTTCTCGGGTCCAGAGGAAACAGTTCGGCTCGCTCCGCCCGGCGCCTCCGTCGCGGCGGCCGAAGTCGGAAAGAGCAAGTCGGCCCAGTGGCCCATCACCTCGCCGTTCCGGGAAGCCTCTCCCTCCTCGATGTACGGGTTGTGGCCGAACACACGCAGGTAGATGCGGCCGAACAGGTAAAAGACGGCTGGCGTGACGATCTGGTCCATCAGGGTCGAGTCCAGCAGACCGCCGATGACCACAATGGCCAGCGGATGCAGGAGTTCTTTGCCCGTCTGGCCAGCGCCCAGGGCCAGGGGGACCAGGCCGATCATGGCCACAAAGGCGGTCATGAGCACGGGAGCGAGCCGCTCCAGGCTGCCGCGGAGGATCATGGGCTCGTCGAACTTCTCCCCCTCGTACTTCATGAGGTGAATGTAGTGCGAGAGCATCATGATGCCGTTGCGGCTGACGATGCCGATCAGGGTGATAAAGCCGACCCAGTGGGCGACGGACAGGGTGGTGGCCTGGGCCCAGATCTTGGGCCACTGCCACCAAGGGGCGGCCTGGAGCGCCTCCCAGCTCGGCCAGTTGAGCAGCAGCAGGATGGCCACGGAGCCCAGGGCGGCCAGGGGGATGTTCACCAGCAGCACCTGGATGGCGGCCACCCAGGAATCCAGGCACTTCCAGAGCAGCAGGAACACGCCGACGATGGCCAGCGGCACCAGAAAGCGGAGGCGGTCGTTGGCCTGCTGCTGCGCCTCGAACTGGCCGCCGTACTCGATGCGGTAGTTGCCCGGGAGCTTGTGGAGCTGCTGATCCACCGGTTCCAGCTCCTTCTGGATGTCCTGCACCACGCCGGCCAGGTCGCGGCCCTGGACGTTGCAGAACACGACGATCCGCCGCTGCACGTATTCCCGGTTCAGCGTGTTCGGGCCGGTGGTGTCCAGCACCTCGGCCACCTGGCCCAGGGCTACCTTGCGGCCCGAGGGCGTGTCGAGAATGGTCTTGTTGATCTCCGCCGGGTCGCTACGCGAGCGCTCGTCGTACCAGACCACCAGGTCAAAGCGGCGGTCCTCATCGAGGACCTCCGAGACCGCTCGCCCCTTGTAGGCCGTTTCCAGCAGGGTGGCCACATCGCCGGGAGCCAAGCCATAACGGGCCGCCTCCTGGCGCTTGACGCGCAAGCGCAGCTGCGAGATCTCGATCTGCGGCTCCATCTGCAAGTCCACCACGCCCGCCACCTTGCTCATCCGGGTCTGAATGTCTGCGGCCGCGTTCCGCAGCTCGCGCAGGTCCGGCCCGAACACCTTCACGGCGACCTGTGCCCGCACCCCGGACATCATGTGATCGAGCCGGTGCGAGATGGGCTGGCCGATGTTGACCTTCACGCCGGGGATGCTGGTGATCCGGTCGCGGATGTCGGCGATGACCTGCTCGCGCGGGCGCGCCAGCACCTCCACTCCCCAGCGGTGCAGCCCCGGGATGGCGCGTACGAAGTCATAGGCCAGGCCGGCCTTGGGGCGCTCGTGCTCTTGCAGACGGACGTCGATCTCCGATGAGTTGACACCCTCGGCATGCTCGTCTTGCTCCGCCCGCCCCGTCCGTCGCGACACGGACAGGACCTCCGGTACCTGGAGTAACAGCGCTTCCGCTTGCCCGGCCACCCGTTCGCTCTCTTGCAGCCGGGTGCCGGGTTCGGCCTGCACGTTGATCGTCAGCGTGCCCTCGTTGAAAGGCGGCAGGAATTCCGCGCCCATCCAGAAGACGATGAGCTTGGATAACACGGCGAGCACGAGCGTCGTCACCAAGATCGGCCACGGGTGTCGCAGGGTGAAGCGCAGCACACGGGCGTCGAGCCACTTCAGCCCACGGAGCAAGAAGGGGTCCGCGCGGTGCTCCATGAAGCGGGCCCGCGGCAGCAAGAACGAGGCCAGCACCGGCGTCACGGTTAGGGACACCACCAGCGAGGCCAGCAAAGAGACGATGTAGGCCAGGGCGAGCGGGGCGAACATACGGCCCTCCAGGCCGGCCAGGAAAAAGAACGGCAGGACCACCAGGCAGACGATCAGGGTGGCGTAGACGATCGAGTTGCGCACCTCGCTGGAAGCCAAAAAGATTACCTTCAGCGGGTTCTCGGGCCGAAGCTGCTGGCGGTTCTCCTTGAGCCGGCGGTAGATGTTCTCAATATCCACGATGGCATCGTCGGTGAGCTCGCCGACCGCAACCGCGATGCCGCCCAGCGTCATGGTGTTGATGGTCACCCCGAAGTAATGGAAGACTAGCGCCGTGATGAGCAGGGACAGCGGGATCGCGGTCAGGGTGATGGCACTGGTGCGGAAGTTCCACAAGAACAGGAACAGGATCACGAACACCCAGATGACACCGTCGCGAATGGCCTCCTGGACATTGTCAATGGCGACCTGGATAAAATCGGCCTGCCGGAAGATGTGGCGCTCGATCTTCACATCGGGGGGTAGGTCTTGCTGGAGCTGTTCCAGGACCTGGCCAATCTTCGGGTCGAGGACAAGAGTGTTGGCGCTCGGCTGCTTCTGCACCGCCAGGATGACCGCCGGCCCGCCGGAGACTTGGACGCCGTCTTTGAGCTGCACGCTGCCGTCGCCCCGCTTGATGGGACCGCCGAAGCGCACGTCCGCGACATCCTTGATCAGCACCGGCCGAGGCTGCCGCCAGAGGACGGGCGTGTCCTCAATGTCCTTCAACGTCAGACTCTGGCCGCTGATGCGGATCAGGGTTTCCTTGGCCGAGAGTTCCAGGATGCCGCCGCCGGCGATCACGTTGGCCTTGTGCGCCGCTTCCACGAGCTGTTGTAAGCTGACATTCTGGGCCGCCAGCCGCTCGGGTGATGTGATGACTTGATACTGCTTAAGAATGCCACCCATCACGGTCACCTGCGACACCCCGTCCACGGCCAGCAGGCGGTTGCGAAGGGTGAACTCGCCCAGGGTGCGTAGCTCCATCGCCTGGTGCGCCTGTGCTTCGGGTGTCTTGAGGTCGGCCGTCGAGCGCAGGCCGATGAGCATGATCTCGCCCATAATGGAGGAGATCGGGGCCATGACGGGGTCGATCTCTTTCGGCAATCGTTCGCGGGCCAGTTGGATCTTCTCGGCGACGACCTGGCGGTCCTTGTAGATATCGGTCCCCCACTCGAATTCCACCCAAACGACGGAAAGCCCGATACCCGAAGCGGAACGGACGCGCTGTACGCCCGTTGCCCCGTTGAGTAGGAACTCGATGGGCCGAGTCACCAACACCTCCACCTCTTCCGGCGCCAGCCCCGGCGCTTCGGTCAGGAGCGCGACGGTGGGGCGGTTAAGGTCGGGAAACACATCTACCGGCATCCGCCGGAGCTGGAAGTAGCCGTAACCAACCAGCAGTAGGGCGGCCGCGAGGACCAGCACGCGGTTTTTCAACGAGAATGCGATAATGTGGTTCAGCATGATCGCCTCTTCGAGGATGTCGCAGCATGTGGGGGCAAGTTTGCAACTTGCCCAAGCGACCGGGCAAGTTGCAAACTTGCCCCCACATGTTGTTAGAGCCTTTTAGCGGAGCGATGCGTAGGCGGTCTGCAAGTCCGCCGTCCCCCGCACCGCCACCTTTTCCTCGGCCTGTAAGCCCTGAGTGATTTCCACGTGGCGATCATCGGCACGGCCGGTCTCCACCGGACGGCGCTCGAAGGTACCATCCGGCTTCTGAACGAAGACGTAGGCCCGCAAGCCCTCGCGCACGACCGTTTCCCGCGGGACCGCGAGCGTCGGTTCCGGCCGCCGCTGAGTCAGAGTGAGGCGGGCCAACAGGTTGTGTTGCAGGAGCGCATCGGGCCGTTGGTCCAGCTTCACCCAGACGGACAACGTGCGATTCTCGGTGCCAAAGACCTGGCCACTCCCGACCACCGTACCCTCGGCAAGGAAGCCTGGGTCGGCGACCAGGCGGACGCGCGCCCGCTGGCCGATCCGCACCTGGGCCAACTCGCGCTCGGACAGATACCCCTGCACCCAGGCGCGGGACAAATCATGGATCTCGAACAGCGGTTCTTCGGCCTTGAGGACCTGACCCAGGACCTTGTCGAAGTTCACGACCAGGCCGTCAAGGGGAGCACGGATCGGCAGGGTTTCCACAAGCTTCCGGTCGGCCAGGATGGCTTGTACCTGGGCGGCCGTCAGGCCGATCGCTTCGAGCTTGCGTTGGCAGCTGTCCCGGCGGTTCACGGTGGCGTTATACAGGCTTTCCGTGTCCCAAAGCTGGCGGCGAGGGACGACGATCGAGTCCAGCTTGCGCAGCCCCTGGAGCAGTCGCTCAAGGAGCCCGGCCTGTAGATGGGCCCGCAGCAAGTCCAGCTGGAGGTTTTGCAGGTCCAGGCTGGCGACTTCAGCCAGGATATCCCCGGCACGCACCGCTTGTCCCCGTTCGACGCGAATCCGGTACAAGGCGCCGGCCAGTTGAGAGGAGGCGAACGTCCGGCGGTCGGGGGGCACCTCGACAGCGCCATCGACCTCCAGCACGTCTTCCACCACCTGCCGCCGCACCGGTTCGACCACCAGGTCGATGTTCTTCTTGGCTTCGTCGCTTAAGCGCAGCACCCCTTGCACAAACAAGCTGGCGAGCTCGTGACTGCCCCGGGTCACCACTCGGTCGCCAGGGTAGACCTTGCCGCCGCGGATTTCCACGGAGCTTGGTGTTTGCCGCCCGGCCACCACGTTCTGCTTTTGGTATTGCGAGGCCTGCGCCGTCGCGGTCTCTTCGACCAACACGTAGCGTTCGGCCCCGTCGCGGATCAAGGCCGCCGCCGGTACCGTCGCCAGGCTTTTCGACGCGGCCAGCAGCAGCCGGGCCTGACCGTACATGCCGGGGAGGAACCGAGGTTCTTGCCCGCCCGGGTTCGCTAGCTCCGCCCAGGCGGTGCCGAGATGGGTCTGCGGGTCGAGGTAGAGCCCTTTCACGGTGACCGTACTGCGGAACACCTCGTCCGGATAGGCCGCCAGGTTGAGTTCGACGGGCTGTCCGACCGCGACCTTGTGCAGGTCCTGTTCGAGCACCCCGATCTTGACCCAAACTGTGGAGACGTCCACGATCTCAAAGAGATGCTCCGTAGGTTCCACCACCTTGCCAACGGTCAAGTCGGCGTGAATGATGACTCCCGGAATCGGGCTCAGAATGGGCAAAGTTCGGACCAGCTGCGGGTTCCGCCCCTGGAGCAGCCTGTTGAGGCTCTCCAGGGTCAAGCCAAGACTCAGCCACTTGCTGCGGGCGATTTCCAAGGCGTTGCCATTCTCCCCGTGTTTCGTCTGCGCCTGCTGGATGCTTTTCTCGGAAACGGCCCCCCGCGAGCTGCCCTCCTCCATCTGGGCCAGGACTTTCGCGGACAGCTCGATGTCATTCTGGGCGTTGAGCAGCTCCAACTGGAGGTTCTCCAGCTCAAGGCTTTGGACCTCGGCCAGGGTCTGGCCGGCTGTCACCCGCTGTCCCGGTTGCACATGGAGCTGATCAAGGCGCCCGGGCAGGCGCGTGGCCACAAAGGCGTGCTGTGGCCAGGGCGCCACCAGGGTAGCATAGGCCAGCACTTTGTCTTCGACTGGGCGCAGCTCCACTTCCGCGGTCTGCACGCCGAGGGCCTCGCGAGCCTCGCGGCTCAGGACGACCTGTCCTTTCTCGACATCCACTTGCGCGCCCTTGGTGGGCAGGGGAGCATGTCCCTCGTGGGCCCACAACCAGGCCACGCCGGCCGTGAGGAGCACGACCAGGGCTCCCGCAGCCGCCAGAGAGAAACGCTGTTTCGCTGTCAGATCCGTGATGCGGAGTCGCATGCGTGACCTCATCTGCTGTACACTTCCTGAGGAGGATGGTGAACCTCGGCTGACCGAGTTCGGGCTCAGCTGGCGGGCACAAACCCGGAACCGAGGCCAGCACGAGGTTGTTTCACTTTACAACATGTCCGCCCCACACGGAGGCTACTGCCGCACGATCAGTCAGCCGCTGTGCGGGGTCGTCTTCACGGCGACTTCTCGCCCGGCCAGGACCGCCTTCAAAGCCTCCTCCGCGGAGCCACCGCCCTTCTGCCGGAATTGGCCGCAATAACGGAGCACCCCATTGCCGTCGATCACCACGGTGGTCGTGGTCCACTTGACCCCGAACAGGTCAGCCGTGTTGCCGCTGGGATCAAGGACGATGGGCAGCCCCAGCCCGATCTTCTTGACGAAGGCAGCCACACTCTCGGCTGTCTCGTCGGCGTTGGCGCCGAGAGCGAGGACCGCGGCTTGGCCCTCATACTCCTTGGACAGCTGGGCGATCAGGTGCTCCACATGTCGGCAGCTGTGGCAAGTCGTGCACCAGAACGAAAGAACCACGATCCCGTACTTGGTCCGCCTTTCGTCCTTCTGCAACTCGCTGAGTGTAACGCTCTTGCTGTCGAGGGTTCGTACGGAAAAATCCGGCACGTTGTCGCCGACCTTGATGCTGCCTTGCGGCGCCGTCTCTTTGTCCTGATGCTCGCCATTCTTGTGATCCTGGTGCTCACCCCTCTTGTGGCCGTCCCTGTTGTGGTCGTCGTGCTTGCCGTGTTCTTCCCGTTTGCGGCCTGCCGTCTTGGCTTCGGCATGTTGGCCGTGCTCGTCGCCATTCTCGGCCTCTGTGTTGCCGGTGTCGGTTGTTGTGGTCGTGGCAGACTCATTCTTCGAGCAGCCGCTGAGCCCCCCCGTCGAGATCAGAGTCAACAAGGCCAGGGCAAACACATGGGTGCCAACTTTCATAATCCACTCCCTAATAGACACTCCTCAAAACTACAATCATCGGCCGACGACCGGCGCGAAGGCGAGAAGAGCATCGGGCTTCAAGATCGGTGTCGCTGGTCCCGATGCCAGGCAGAGGAATCCTCCTGCTCAGACAAGCGGCGTCACTGCTTGGGCGAAGCCGCTCTTACCTTGGCCTTCAGTTCCTCCACCTTGGCCAGTGTCTTATCCGGATCGGCGAGGGCTTTCCTCTGACAACCCTTGCAGCACAGGAAAACGGGCTGATCGTTGACCATCACCTTGAGCGGCGGCCCCATGACCCCAAGCCGCTTATCCGACATGACGGCACAGAACTCCTGGGCTGCCACCAGACGCCGGTCTTCGGGGCTCAGCTCGGCACGGGCAGCTTGGATCTCAGCTTCGTTGTCTTGCCCCTCCGTCGCGGTTGGCACGCCGGCTGTCTGTGCGGTTGGGCCGGCCACTTCGCCGCTCCGAGGCCGTGCCTCGCCGGGGCCCGAAGTGCGCCCACAGCCACCCAGAAGAAAGGGCAGAAGCGCCACCGCCCAAAGGAGGGACTTCCACCACGTGCCTGTCACCGATGCGCTCATGAATCTTTCCTTCCGTTGTTGCCGACGGTCGGGCCACCGGGGGCCGCACCGCGCGAGTTCCCCGGTGGCCCAGGCCTTGGTCAGGACTGCGGTTTAGCCGTAAATGTCCCGCTCGGGCCTTCGAGCTTAGTCGGCTTGTAACCGGCCTTCTCGACGGCTTCCCACAAGGCGCGCGGCGAGAGGGCCTTGTCAGTCTTCGGCGTAACCGTCATGGTAGTCGTCTGCACGTCGGCCTGCACCTTGGCCACGCCCGGCGCTTCGTAGAGCTTGTTGGCCATTTTCTTGGCGCAGCCCATGCAGTGCATGTCGGAGACGAGAATCGTTGTCGGGACCGGGTCGGCAGCCCAGAGAACCTGGCCGATGGCCAGCAGGGTGAGCAGGGCCGCCGTCATGCTCGTTCTTCTCATCCGCATTCGTCACTCCTTTGAGAAAAGAACTAATCGGACGTGCTTCTGTGCACGTCAGTCACTTCTTCACATATTGTTCCGGGTCCTTGATCAGCTTCGGCTGTTCCTTGGCCCGCCGGATGAACTCATCGATGCACGGCGGGCAGCAGAACTCGTAGGTCTTGCCGCCGACGATCCACGCACACTTTGGATTGGCCTTCGTCCTCGATACTGGACAAATCTTGTCTCCCGGCATGGGCCTCGCGTCGTGGTTTGCCTGGAACCCCTCGAACTTCCTCGGCGCCGCTTCGTTGCCGTTTGCCTGAATGTCTGCCTCGGTATACTTCCCGCCCGGCGTCCGATAGAGATTCTCTTGATCTTGGTAGTTTCCGGGCACGGCCCCGTCGCGCGCGAAGCCGGTTGTCTTGAACTCGGCGGCGAATCGCGTCCCACCAATGGTAATGCCAGGAATGTTCACAGTCAGATGCTTCTCCCAGAGTTCCTTGGGGAGCGTAACGACGAATTGTGAAGTCTTGCCCTGGCTGTCGCATGGCTGGGGCATCGGCATCAGGTCCACCGGCGTCCAAGCAGCGGCTGCTTCGGGCTTCACCTGGGCCGCCAGGATCTGGGAATCGACTTCAACCACTCGCATTACGTCTTCGCCGATTGTGAAGAGCTTGAGAATGCCACCTCTCTCTAAGACCACTTCGACGTGATAGTTGTCGTCGTCACCCAAAGACACAATGAGGCCGCCATGCGCAGGCCGTGCATGTTGATGGTCCTGATCCGTGTGGGGTTTTCCTTGTCTATCAGCGGCCAAATAGTAGACAATAGCCAAGCCGAGCAGCCCCAACACCATGAGACCGGCGGTGCGCCAGAAGAGCTTCTTCTGCCGCAGTTCGCGGGGCGATTCCGGCTTAGGGTGTCCTCGCCTGGCCATAGGATTGCCCGTTGTCAGCAACTGGGGACGATCTGGAAACCACGATCCTGAAGCCCAACAGGGCGGTATCAGCGGGGCGGCAGCACTACTACCGACGCTCGCCCAAAACGTCTGTGCACGTGCCGCCCCGTACTCACATGTCCAACGGATAGGCGGACAATTCAAGGCACTTGAGCTGTTTTCTTGATGTAGTGCTCAGGTTCCTTGATCTCGTTGACAGTCTGCTGGTCCTTTGCTTGTGCGACGAACTCATCGACACAGGGCGGGCAGCAGAATTCGTAAGCTTTGCCGCCGACAATCCAGGTGAACTTCGGGTTGGCCTTGGTCAGCGTGATCGGGCAAATCTTATCGCCGGGCTTTGGCTTCAGGTCGTGCGACGCCATCATGCCCTTGAACTTCCGCGAGGCGGTCATGTTACCGTTCGCCTCGATATCGGCTTCCGTGTACTTGCCGCCGGGCGTCAGGTAGAGCTTCTTTTCGTCCTCGGCACCGAGCGCGGCGGGTATTCCTTCTTCAGCGTGAGCCACGGCGGCATTCGTGAAGCCAACGCGGAATCGCTCGCCCGCGATCCGTAGACTCGGGATGGTGACTTCCACTTTCTGGCCCCACAACTCCCTGGGCAGCTTGCCGACGAATTGAGACGTTTTGCCCTCTGCATCACCCGCCTGGGGTTCTGCCATGAAGAGGACGGAGATAGACTCAGTACCGGCCTCCGGCTTCACGTAGGCGGTCAGAACCTGGGACTCGACTTCCTGGACTTTCGCCTCGTCGTTGCCGAGGGTGTAGAGCCGGACGGTGCCTCCTTTCTCGAAGACGGCCTCGGCGTGGTAATTGTCACGGCCGATCTCCACCATGATGCCGCCATGCGCGCCGGGCTTGTGCTCGTGTTCCCCGTCATTGACACGAGCCGTGGTCTTGGCTTCTTGAGGCTTGTCCGTCGAGCCGGCTTGCGGTTCCTGGCTGTCTGAGTTGTTGCATCCAACGACATAGACCAAAGCCAGCGCGGCGAGGGCCAGGCTAAGCAGACTGAACTTCCGTAGCATCGGATTCTCCTTGTCCGGGTAGCGCGCCAGGCGATGGTCGCGTGGAGCGATTGAATCAAAACTGCCGAGAACGCAACACGGTCCCTTTGCGAGCGGGACATGGGCCGTTCTCACTGCTGAAACGTTTGGATCAAAGGCAGAAGGAGGCCAGAAAGGGTGCGCACGACCAGAGTGCGACGCGCCGGCCTCAGGAGAAGCGGACTAGCAGCGCAGAATATGGAGAGTGTAAAGGATGTCCTGGGCGGTTAGGAAGGGTAGGAGCGAATTCTCACCGCCCCAAACAGAGCCGCCTTGCTGGGAGAGTGCGGCCAGTGCCGGAGAAACTGGGAGAAGCAGGGTCAGGGTTTGGAGTGACTGCTTTGTAAGAAGTTGGTGCGCGAGTTCAGCGTCCGTCGAGGCGAGTGGCATGAACTGCGGATCATGCTCCTTGCATGGACAGGGAGACGGAACTTGGTGGTCTTGCTTGCCGGAACCTTGTTGCTGGCTGCCCGAAGCCTGGTGATGGCAACAAGAATGCGTGCCGGAGGTTCGCCCCGGCTTATCTCCGCCCTTCGCATCAGCCATGCGTGCCATCAGGCGCTGAGTCGTGCAGCAGCAGAGCGCGGGGCCTGCCACCATCACGAGCACCAGATATAGACACAAGCCGATACGGAACATTTGGATAGACGGTCAGTGAAGGAAGTTCGGCGCTTGCTCGCGCGGAGCCAGTACACGTCCTTTTCACCACTATTCATTATCGGCAGCGCTCGCTGGAAAATCAACGGGGCTTTCGGGCGATGCCGATTCGCCGGAGGGATGCTGCGTACTCCGGACCCAGAACGCCCTAACGGCGGCAAGGTGCCTGCGCTGGCCAATTCCCACAAACTCCCGTCAGCCCAGAACTTCATCAGATTCGCCAAACTTGGTACACCGAGAGTGGGTTTACCACCCTGCGGCCTCGAAGACATGGGGCGAGGAGCTTCTTGTCCGGCCGATATCTTGTCCAGGTCATAGATGCTGGCGGGCACGGACCTCGAAACGGTAAGGAGACCAAGAAATGCGCTCCCGGTGCGTCCGGATAGCTTTTGTGCCGGCCTGGCTTCTTGTGGCCATCGGCCTTCCCAACATCGTCTCTGGTTCCGAGCCGGCGCACCCCGCCGGTCCACCACCCACGCAGGTCGCTCAGCCAGGGCCTTCACTTGGCCTTGCCGATCTGGAACAGATTGCGTTGCAGCGTAACCCCACCCTGGCCCAGGCGGCGGCCCACATCGAGATGTCACGGGCAAAGGCCTTACAGGCCGGACTGCATCTTAACCCTACTGTCGGCTACGTCAGCGATCAGATCGGCGGTGCCGGAACCGCCGGTGAGCGGCAGGGTGCCTTCATCGAACAGGAGATCGTCACTGCCGGCAAGCTGCGCCTCAGCCGCGCCAAGTACAACCAGGAAGCGTACCAGGCGGAACTCCAGCTGGTGGCCCAGCAGTACCGCGTCCTCAACGGCCTCAAGGTCGGCTTTTACGACGTGTTAGCCGCCCAGCGTCTCATCGAGGTGCGGCGGACGCTCGCCGAGAACGCCCAAAACGCTCTCAAGACCACCGAGGAATTGGTCAACGTCGGCCAGGCCAATAAGCCGGACCTGCTCCAGGCCCGGGTCGAGGCCAACCGAGCCAGGGTAAACCTGCGCACGGCGGAAAGCCGTTACACCAGGGATTGGCAGCACCTGGTGACGCTGGTCGGGGCCCCAGAGCTGCCGCCTACCCCGCTGGTCGGGAAGTTGGAGCCGGAAGGCGCCCCACTGGAGTGGGAAAGCGCGCTGTGCCGCTTGCTCGAAGAAAGCCCCGAACTCCAGTATGCTCAGGCCGAGGTGGTGCGCGACCAGGTCGCCCTGAAGCGGGAGCAGGTCGAGCCGATCCCCAACGTCGTGGTGCGCGGGGCCACGGGCTACAATTTCGAGACGCGGAACGTGACCGCCGACGCCCAAATCGGCATACGTATCCCGCTCTTCGACCGAAACCAGGGCACCATCCGGCAGGCGAGTGGCGAAATGGCCCGCGCTCAAGCGGAGGTGACCCGCGTGGAACTGTCGCTGCGCCGCCGGCTGGCCGACGCCTTCCACCGCTACCAGACAGCCCTCGACTCGGTAAAGGATTTCCAGGAGACAACGCTGCCGCAGGCTCGGGAAGCCTACGACATGTACAACGACTACTTCCGCAAGAAGCGAGCGGCCTGGCCGCAGGTGCTGGTGGCGGAGCGCACCTTCGCTCAGTTAAGCGAGGAGTACGTCTCCGCGCTGACCGATTTGCGGGAAGCGGAAGTGGCCATTCAAGGATTGCTGTTGGTGGACGGTCTGACCCCGCCCCCCGAGCCGACGCCGCAGGGCCACATCGAGGCCACTCCGAAGCCGCGCTAACAACACCCGCGCGGCTCAGGCCAACGGCGAGAGCCTCCTCCCGGCTGCGACAGCCCGCGGCCGGGGGTTTTTCCTTTTTGCTTTCAGTCCTTCTTGTGGTCCTCGTGCTTCTTCGTGGCTGGCTCCTCCTTCGCTCCGCCTCCATGCCCTTCGTGGCCCGGCATTTTGCCGGAGGCAGCGCCGGGGACGCTGGCCCCGGGCGATACGTCACCTTTACCAGAGACCACTTTGTCGTAAAGGTCGGGAGGCAGCACGCGAATGACAGTCATCAGTCCTTCAAGCGCCATAAACCAGTCAGCCCGCATGCCCCGCGTCTCGGGCTTGGTGAGCTTGCGGATTTCGGCCGGCGAGTACATCTGCATCTCCATCATGTCCTGCGGATAGCCCGGCACCAGCTTGCCCTTCATGTCCATGCCCTTCACGTCCATGTCTTTCATGTCCTTCTTGTCCGTGCCGTGGCCAGCGTGTTCTTGGCCGGCGGCCATGCGGGCGCCGTTGACGACAGCACGTTCGTTGCTGGTCTGTTCTCCGGTGCCGCGTCCGAGGCTGGCGCCGAAATCTTCAGACAGGGCCGGGCCGCGCGTGATCATGCCCATGCCCGTGGCCATGTTGCCCCCAGATGGCATACCCTTCCGCGTGTGACCGCCCATCATGCCGACCATCGAGGTCATATGGTTCATCATGTGGTGGAACATGTGGCAGTGGAGCATCCAGTCGCCGGGGTTGTTGGCGACGAACTCGATGTCGCGAGCCTGAGCGACGCCGACGATGACGTTGTTGCTCGGTATCCAGGCCGTCTCGGGGATGCGGCCCGCTTCGGTCCCGGTGATCCAGAAAGTGAGGCCGTGCAGGTGCATGGGATGATGGTCGATGACGCTGAAATTCACCAGGCGTAGGCGGACCCGGTCGCCCAGACGAACGACCATCGGCGTAATGTAAGGTGCCGAGCGTCCGTTAGTGGTGAAGAAGTTAAACTCCATCGACGCCGTGTTGGGGATCGTCGCACCCGGAAGGATGGCCCACTCCTGGAGGACCAGGGCGAAGTCGCGGTCCACGGGCGGGTTGTAGGCTGCCTTCGGGTGGATGATGAACAGGCCAACCATGCCCATGCCTTCCTGCATGGCGCCGTGCGAATGGTAGAAGTATGTGCCGTTCTGACGCAGCTCGAACTCGTAGACGTAGGTTTCGCCGGGCTTGATGGGGTCTTGGGTCAGACCGGGCACGCCGTCCATCGCGATGGGAACTTCGAGGCCGTGCCAGTGCATGCCCGTCGCCTCGGGCAGCTTGTTGTGGACGATGATGCGCACGCGGTCGCCCTCCACGGCCTCAATGGTGGGGCCAGGCATGCAGTCGTTGAAGCCCCAAACGTCGATGTAGAGGTCGGGCAGGAACTCGCGGCGCGTGTGCTGGCAGGTGAGATGAAACTCCTTCACGCCGTTGTTCATCTTCCAGAGCAGCTTGGGGATGTCCGGGGTCTCGACCGGGATGGGCGTTTGTCCGGCGGCCCGGCGGCCCGGTACGAGTTTTCCCCGGTCGGTAGCGCTGCCTACTGGTCCGGCTGGGCCGGGCTGGTGGTCGTGCTCGTGTTTGTGGTCGGGTTGCTGCTTCTGGGGCTCATCGCCACCTTGGGCAGTCTGAACCGTTCCCACCGCCAGAAGGCCAGCCGTCGCCGCCGCGCCCCCACACAAGAAGTCTCTGCGCGTCGTTTCTGGCTCCATTTGGTTACCTCGCATACGGTTGATGGGAGATGGCAGGCCCGCCAGCCTGGTCAAGCTATTCTACCAGCCTTCCTTCGCTGGCGGCATCGACGGGTCGTAGAAATCCGGCCTGCCCCCCTCGCGCGGGATCGTTGTTGATAGACATGCCGGTGTTTTGGGACCTCTCCTTGAGAACCGCATGCGTTTCGTCGGGGTCACGGAGCAACTCCCTCTCCTGCACGACCGCCGCGCCAACCCGGCGGCTGTGGTGGACGCGGCATACGTCATCGGTCCTAAGAGTCTCGGCGGGGGGCAAGGTCGGCCCCTCGGGAATAACCTCTGGGACTCTCTCCGCCCGCTCGTGGCCGCATGCGCCTGCCGTAAGGTAGAACATTGCCAGACAGCAAAGGATCATGATGACTGGCACCCAGAGCGGGTTGAGTTGGACGCCAGCCAGGGCGAAGAAGATGAGCAGGGGCAGCGCGCACATCAGCCGCATCATGGTCGCGTGAGAGATTCCTCTTCGTTTCATAAGCCTGCCTCCTCGCTGAGAGAGTAATTGGCCAGAGCTACCGATCCATCCCGCCGCCGCGATGGCCGGGTCCGCGCCCCGGCCCCATGTGGCGGTGCTCGCCCATGTCCTCCCACATTTGGCCGTGCGTCTGGCCCGTTTGCCAGCAACGCTGCCACTCGAACTCGGTGTGGGCACCGATGCCTTGGCCGTGCATCCAGCCGTGGCGGATGCCGCCGCCGCGCACCCAGCCGGCCTCGCCGTAGAACCGGCTGCACTTCCCTGATGGGTCGGTGTTCATCGGATGCGGCGTCAGCTCGACACTCTTGTCGCCACTACCCACCGTGATCGGTTCCTTCTCGATGGGGTGTCGCGTCTTCAAGTCCTTGTCCCAGGTATTGACCAGCACCTCTCCGGTGTCGGCGTTGGTCAGGAGTTCCGCGTAGGCGGCTCCGCCCTTGATGGGCACCAGGTCGCCGCCGCTGGGACCTGCCGAAGCGGGTTGTTGCGGGGTTTGCGAGCATCCGGCAACGGCAATCAGACCTACCAGGAGCACTCCGGATACGAATGTCTTCATCGTCGTTACGCCTTTCTTGGTGAGGACCTGCCTCCTGTCACGGTTCCAGGGATGCCGGGTTATTGAGGTCGCTCATGGCCCGGCATCGCACTGGTTGTTCACTTGCCTTTCGTCTTGGCATCGATCTTGGTGATGACAAACTTGTCGTCCATCGTCACCTTGGCGGGGAAGCCTTCCTTCAACTCTTCGAGCTTGGCCTTCTTGTCGTCCAGGGTGATCTTGGCGTCCTTGGCAACGTCGTGAGTGTGCTTCTGGTCATCGCCCTTCAAGGTCAGGATGATCTTGCCGTCACCGGCCTTGACGACCGTCGCCTCGTGGGCCTTGTCGTCTGCGGCCAGCAGCGGCAGCCGGGCCAGAGCGACCCGCGTCACGGCCACAGCCGCCAGGAATGGAATGCGAAACAGCATCGGTTTTCTCCTTGTTAGAGACGGAACATGCCAACGGGGACATCAGTTGGAACGCGAGGTTTTCGCTTTCACCTTCAGCTCCTCCACTTTGGCGATAGTGTGCTCGGCATGGCTCTGGGCCCGATCCTGGCAAGATTCACAGCACAGGAATACGGGTTGACCCTTTACCATCACCTTGACTGGCGTCCCCATGGCGCCGAGCTTGACGCCGCTCTGGACCGCACAGAAACCTTGCGCCTCGGCCAGCTTGCGGTCCTCCGGGTCCAGCTTGGACAGGTTGGCCGCGACGATGCCCTGCTCCCCATCGAGCTTGGAGCCGGCTTGAACCAGGTAAACGCATTGCACATCGCCGGCCTTGACGGACAAGTCGCGAGTCTGGCTGACCAGCTTGCCGTTCTCCACCCAGGCTACGCGGACCGGGTACGAGTAGCTGGTCCCCCGAGCTACGGGAGGCGACTGGAACAGCCGAAGGGTCCCCGTGGAAGTGGTGACCTTGTCGCCGATCCACACCTGGGCATTCTCCGGGACGTGGGCCACGAGGGTGATCGCATTCGGGTCTTCGGTATTCTTCATCGGTACGGCGTTGACGTACACCTCATACTGCTGAGGTTGGGCCATTGGGGCCGTCGGCAGGATTGGTTGGTAGTATCGGGGCTCGTTATAGCCCCGATACCCGGGGGAATTCCAGGGAAAGGATGAAGAACCGGTCGGGTTGTTAATAGGCCACCCTTGTTGGGCATGGCTCGGCGTGACAGCCGATAGCAAAGCCGTCATGGCCAGAGTGCCAGCCGTGAAGCTGGCGGTGCGTTTGACGAACATGATCCGTTCTCCCTTATGCTTGTTCCTGGCTAAGCTCCGTCTGAAGTCTTATGTCAAGGAGCCGCCTACGCGGCCGCTCCCGAGACAGAGCGCGTCAGGAGGTCAACGGCCCCTTAAAGGTGCTTGAACCAGCCCACCCCCTTGATGTCGTTCCACGAAGTCGTCTGGTGGCACAGGTAACACTGGTTGACTTTGGCGTT
Source organism: Gemmataceae bacterium (assembly GCA_041499985.1). Lineage (GTDB taxonomy): Bacteria > Planctomycetota > Planctomycetia > Gemmatales > Gemmataceae > JBGQLF01. The sequence goes on along the minus strand of JBGQLF010000007.1, from coordinate 3,227 downwards.
CGGCTGACAAGCGACCTTGGCCGAGATCATTTGAAAATGCATCATGTAATGGCTCGGCGGCGCCTGATGGCACTGAGCGCAGTCCGTCGAGCGTGGCGACGGGTGCCGGAACTCCGGGATCGTCCACTGCGTCGTCGCGTGGCACTGGGCGCAGTCCTGTCCAAAGAGCTTGAAGTGCCGGTCCTTGTTGGAGTGGCACTTGGCACAATTCAGCGTCGCTTCGAGCGGGGTGATGCGCTCGTGGGGAATGGCCGGTTCCCCACCGTTCGCCTGCCGGTTGATCCAGGCGACGAGCTGCGTCCGTAGGACCGCGTCCTCGGTGTCCGCACCGCCCTTGTTTCCGAGCTGCCGCAGACCGATCCTGGCCAGGGCGGCGTGGTCCATCGTCGTGGGCGGTCGTTTGCCCCCCTGATGCTCGGGGTGACACTCCCGGCAGCTCGCCACGTCGGCATGGAACGCGGTGGGCTGGCGTTGGAGCAGGGACAGGTTGTTGGCATGGCAGGCCGTGCAGTTCGCCGCCTCGACGCCCTTCACCGAGGTGTGGCAGGCGGCGCAGTTGTTCTCCAGGAAGGCGTGAGAGGCGGAGAGTCGCCCTGGGCTCGTTTGCCGTTGCCAGGTCAGCGCTAGGCCCAAGCTGGTGGTACGCAGGAGGACCACCAGGACGATGGCAGCAGCTAACAGGCCCGCAACGACGGCTACCAGTTTTATCCGACCGACGTTCCTCATTGGAACCACCTCAGCCCAAAGTGAATCCCCGACCAGACGTGCAGGGCCAGCAGCACATACAGGATTGCCGAAATCACGATGTGGAACTTCAACCAGTAGGTGAACCAGCGCTTGAACGTCTCGTGCGTCTTGAGGGCGTACTCCACGTCGGCCATCGACTCGGCCAGCCGCAACGCCCGCACCGGAACGGCCATGCCGCCCGGCTCCGCTGCCGGCGACGGGACGAAAACCCCGGCCAGCACGCGCGAAAAGAATCCGGAGAACGTGCCGAGCAGCGCCGCCTGTTCCGGTTGCCGGGCCAGCTCACGCGCTGTCTGGTCGTAGGCCGCTTTCAAGGGGTCCAGCATCTGCCTTTTCTCCAGGAGTTCGTGCGTGAAGTAGGTCATGAGATACCGCCCGGTGAGCCCGCTCAAGACGACCAGGAGCATCATTGCTGTCAGGGCGATCCCCAGGGGGCTGTTGAACTTGTGGCCCGTGTGCAAGAGGGCCAGGATCGGGCCGAGGATGCCGGCGTAGATGTGCCACGCTAGCAACGTCCGCATGGTCACCCAGCGCCAGACCCGTTTTTGGACCCACTTGACCCGCTTGACCAGCGAATACGCAATAGGCACAAGCATCAGCACCGCCCCGGAGACGCCGAGCACGCCGCCCCAGAAGCTGCCCGCAAACCGGGAATCGCGGTGGACGAGGAAGCCCAGCCAGAGCAGGAGCAGCAGGACGACCAAGCCGCTGACGACGAGGCGCTCGCGTTCTTTCATGTCACGCCTCCACCATGATCGGGACGGTGGACTTGGCCTGGCAGGGGAGGATGATGCCCTTGGCCTTGTCCTCCGGTGTAAGGGCGTCCTGGACGGCCATCGTCACCGAGCCGGAGAGCAACTTCGTCTTGCACACGCCGCAGACTCCCACGCGGCACACGTTGGGGATCTCGACCCCGATGCCCTCGGCCACCTCCAGGATTGTCCGGTCTGGCGGCAACGGGGCGGACTTGCCCGATTTGGCGAAGTTGACGGTCGCCGCCGGCGCCGGCTTGGTTTCCAGAACCTGCCGCTCGGGCTCGGGCTTGCCCCTTGCCAGGGTGAACGATTCGGTCTTCACCTGCTCGGTCGGCACGCCGAGTTCTGACAGGATCGGCTTGACCGCGTCCATCATGGGCGGAGGGCCGCAGAGGTGGACGCGGCGGGCGGCGATGTTCGGCACGTTCTGGGCAATCAGCTCCTTGGTGAGTCGCCCGGTTGGCCCCATCCACTCCGTCCCCGCCGCGCGGGTCATGCTGGCGACCACGTGCAGGTTGGCGTAGCGCCGCTGAAGGTATTCCAGTTCCTGGCGGAAGATGAAGTCCCGCGAGGTCCGGCACGAGTACAGCAAGAAGATGTCTTTGGGCCAGCCGTGGTCGGTCAGGTAGCGGATGACGGTCATCAGTGGGGTCAAGCCGACGCCGCCGCCGATCAGGACGATGCTGTCGGCCTCCCTTCCTGTGAAGGTGAAGGAGCCGAAGGGAGCGGCGACTTCCAGGCGGTCGCCCTCCTTCACCTTGTCGTGCAGATGGCCCGTGACCACGCCCTGTTCGACGCGCTTGACGGTGATTTCCACGTAGTCGCGCTGCGTCGGGGACGAGGCAATGGTGTACGAGCGCCGCGCCGGCTTGTCGTCCTGCCTGACCGTCAGGCTCAGGAATTGGCCCGGCAGGTAGCTAAACGGAAGCGGCCCGCCGTCGGGGGACGTGAAGCGAAACGTCTTCACGTCCTTCGCCTCTTCGAAGATGCGGGCGACGCGCAGTGAGCCGGACCACGGCCCGATCCGCAGCGGGGCGGGGATAGTGGGAACCGCGGTGGCCGGCCCCGCCCCTGTGTCGGCCACCGCGGGAGTGGAAGGGCGACCGTCCAGTGGGGAGATGGCCGGGGCCGGTGCCGCCGGAGGACTTCCCACTGCCGCTCCAGCCGTCGGCGCACCAGAGGTCAATCGCGTCAGCAGTTCGGTGGCGCGGCGCATCTTGTGGAAATACATCCAGATCATGACCACCGCGAAAGCGATGAGGATGGCCATGACGAAGAAGTGGAACCACGACAGGCCGAAGGGGCCACTACCTCGGTCGTGGGGGACTTCCGGCGAAGTCAAGTTCATTTCGCGCTTGAACCACTGCAAAGCGATGTCGCGCGGGGCCTTGCCCTCGGCGACGGCCCGCTTGGCCGCCAGCCCGTTTTCAAATCGTGACAGCCCTTCCCGCACCTGGGCCAGAGCTTCCTGCATGGCCGCGTTGTCCCCGGTTTCGGCCGCCTCCGCCAGCTGGTCCAGGCCCTTGGAGAGCAGAGCGGTCCCCTCCTGCATCCGGGCGTGGGCTTGGCTCAGGATTTCCTCACGCCGTTCGGCTGGGAGTTCCGGCAAGCTCATGAGCGACGGATACTGTTCCTTGGGCGGGGCCTTCCCCATCCCCGCCATCATGCCAGCCATGCCCTCCATGCCGCCGCCCTCTTTCCCTTGGGGCTGGCCGGGATGGTGTT
>JBGQLF010000006.1:0-26450 GCA_041499985.1 Gemmataceae bacterium | reverse complement strand
CCTGGAGTCGTGTCATCAGTCCCTCCACGATCACAACCTCGGCGCGCCCGGCAACCGCTTGCAAGGCCAAAGTTCGCAGCGGCACGGCATCCGGCTCGTCCAGGAACTTCAAGACGGCTGGCCAGTCCTGTGCCCGGCGCAAGGTCTGCATCGCGGCCTGCGCCAGGGCCGGATCCAAGTCGGTCAAATTCCTTCGGAGCCAGGCCGGCGCTTCGGCCCAGCGTAATCGCCCCAACGCCAGAACCACTTCGAGCACGACACGGGGATCGCGACCGGACGCCAATGCCGCCAGGCGCGCGGCCAATGCCGCATCCCCCGGTCCCGCCTCCAACCGATGGCGTACCAGGACAGGATCGCTGAGATCCGCCACGGCGCGGATGGCCTGCGCCTGGACGCGCGGGTCGGGAGCGGACTGGGCCAGGTCGAGCAACCGCTGAACGGCTGCCGGACCGCCTTCCTGGGCCAGGATCCAAACGGCGTGCAATTGTCCGGGTACTCCAAGGCGCTTTTGGCTCAGCGCCTCCTGCACCGCTGCCAAGCCGTCCTTTCCGCGGCGCTCGATGGCGGCCTGAGCGTCGATCCGGTCGTAGTACCCTTCCGCGTCGAGCTGTGCCAGCCAGTGCCCCAAGTCTGCGCCGTGACCATTCCGCACGGCATGCTTTGCGGTACGGTTGCGCAGAGCGATGTGATAGACCCGGCCGCGTCCGCGCTTCGGTCGCTGTCCGTCGGCCCAATCGACGACGATCAGCGATCCATCCCGCTGCACGATGAGGTCTGTTGGCTTGAAGCCGTAGGGATCATGCGGTGCACCGGCCGCGAACTCGATCTCCTGGAGCGGGGCGAAGGTACTGCCCGCTCGTTCGGGTCGATAGCGCACGACCGACCGGCCCCACTCACAGAAGAATAAGTTGCCTCGGTACTCCGGCGGGAAGGCCGTTTCCAGATAGCAAAGGCCACCCGCGGAAGAGCCGAGTCCCAGATCAGCCAGCGGCGGCAGTGCCTCGTCCGGGTGCTCGTAGTACAGGTACGGATAACCGTGGTCGGCTCCGAAGAAGCTATGGCAGACCCGAATCTTGTAGTCGCCGCCGTCGTTCTCATTGTCACGCACAAAGACATTTAGTTCGGCGTCGAGCGCCACATCGTAAATGTTGCGCAGGCCTGTGGCGAACACGTGCAAGTCGCGGCCGTCGGGACGGCAACGCAGAATGCCACCGCCCCGGAGCACGAGGCGATCGCCTTCCGGCCGTGGCACCTCGCAACCATGATCACCCAGTGCCAGGTAGAGCCAGCCATCGTGACCCACGACCACGCCGTTGGCGCAATGCAGACGTACCGGATTCTGTTCCGGCGACAGGCCAAGCCCTGTCAGCAGATCGCGGCGTTCGTCCGCGATGCCATCGCCATCCGTGTCCCGCAGCGCCGTCAGCAACGGCGCGTGCATGACATAGACCGTGCCGTTGTGGTAGGCGAGCCCTTGAATCGAGTTAAACCCGGAAGCATAGACCGTCGCCCGATCGGCGTACCCATCGCCGTCCGTGTCCTCCACGAGGCGGATCTCATCGCGCCGGACGATATCGGTACCCAGTCCCGTCATATAGTCCACCGCGACGAAAATCGCTCCGGGCCGTGGTCCAGCAGCGACTGCCGAAGGATACTCGATCAGCGGATCGCAGGCGAAGAGGGTCGCCTTGAATTCGGCGGGCAGCTTCAGAGGGGGGAAGCGCTTTTCCGTGGCGGGCCCGGTGCGGGATATGCTGTCGTCCGCCAGGGAAAGCGTGGTCAGCAGGAACGCCACACCGACCCCGAGCGAACGCAAACGCCGAGCAGCGACTCTCATGGAAGTCTCCATCACGAAGCGAATCGGTAGCGCAGGCTCCAGCTACCCTATCGCAACGGTGGAGTGGTCGCAATGATTCACTGCTGGAAGTGAGCAGTTGCCCGATCAGGACGGAGCACGGAAGGCTGAGTAGAAGAGTGGGCACCCGGCCCTCCATCCTCCGTCTTGCGTAGCAAAACTACCAACGCTGCGACCAGGATGAGGGCGGCCCAGACGTACGCGCCATACACCTGCGCCATTTTGGCGGCTCCATCCCAGGCCTCGAGCAAGCTTGTGCTCGTGGACGCCATCAGCAGGACCACGGCCACCAGACTGGTGATCAGGTAACCTCGCAGCAAGCGACTTCCGGGACAAACCGCCAGGTAGTAGGTGAGGACCGCAAACGGTAGAAGCAGCGTCACGCAGTGGTGCTTCCAGGTCCGCTCGCTAAAGAGCAGCATCCCAAGAACCACGATGCTAAACTCCGCCGCCAGGCGCCATCCCTGACGCGGCGTCAGGGGTGTTCGGCACGACCAGACGACTACCGCGGCGAACAGGAACATGCACCCCTTGAGGAACCAGCGCACCCTGGCAGGATCGAGCGTGGCCAAGTTGTGATATTGGAGCGGTTCGCCGTGGTCATCGAGGAAGGAAGGGCTGTGCGTGCCCAGGCGGAATGCCAGGCCAGGCAACGACTGGTTTGGGTGCTCGCTGGTGACGGTTCCTGCGATCACGTACGGAGCGACCATCCGCTCCAGCCAGCTGCCGAACAGTTGGAAATTGCGTTCGCTTCCCAGAAAGAGGCTGGGCACGACGACCAGGAAGAGCACCAGGCCCGCGGCAGCGCCAGCCAAGGTTTTCCAGGCGCGCTTCCACAGGAAATAGGGAAGGAACAGCGCCGGGGTCACTTTGCAGGCAATCGACAGAGCCAGCACGAGACCGGCTGTGAGATCGCGGCCCTGGTGAAAGGCGTACAGGGCGCCAACCACCAAGAACAGGATGAACAGGTTGACGTTGCCATGCGCCAGATCGCCCATGATCGGTCGCAGGCTCAAGAGGAGAGCCAACGCCTTGGCCCACGCTGGGAACGGCCGCGCGGGGCTCTCGACGAGTCGAAACACCCACGCCAGCGCCAGCAAGGTCATGCCGACCTTCAGGTAGAACCAAGCGAGTGAACCGACCAGGGGCGGCAACTCGGCCAGAGGACTGAGGAGCAGTGCCATGATCGGTGGATTGGGATAGGTATACCGCTGGTAGATATCCTCGTCCGCCAGGTGGTGGAGCTGTTCCCGCCAGCGCAAAATCGCGGACCGGTTGGACAAAGCCTTCAAGCTGTACTGGAAGCTGAGAGCGAGAAGGAGTACGAGGAGGCCCAGGACAAACCAGCGCTGCCCCAACGAGCCGATCAACCCTGTCCCCGTGCGGGTGTGCATGACGAAACGCTTCCTTGCTCGGGCCCACGCCAGTCGTGCGCTGGGGGCGCTCGTAGGCGACTCCATTGGCCCGCAAGACTGTAGCAGTAGCCGCCACGGAGGACAAGGTGAGTCAGGCGATTGCCGATTTGAGATTGCAGATGGCAAATTGACAAGAGGTTTTGCGTTCGCAATCTGCTGACCCTCGCGCCTTGCCTGCATTTTTTCCATTTTTCACTGGCAATCCGGAAGGAGGACGTTAGACTAATTCCTTCTCGTGCAGGATCCTGGCGTGACTGTGGACAGCCGCCAGTCCTGTTGTTCTTCTGTTTGCCTTGCTCTTTGAGGAAAGGAGTCCTCGATGGCCACCTCGACGCCTCCCATTCGCATCGGCATTTATGGTCCCGAAGAAGCCCCTAGCCGCGAAAGCCGTGGCTGTGCGCTGTGGGCAACAGGCTACGCGGCTGCCTTGACCATGGCGGGCGCGACCCCAGTCCGTGTGGAAGAGAGGACCCTGCACCGGTCCTGGAAGGAACTTCTGGGGGAGCTGGATGGGATTGTATTCACGGGCGGCAACCGAATCACCGCTCATACGATGGCGAACGAAGCCCAACTCTGCGAATGGTGCCGCAAACATCGCCTACCGTTGTTAGGAGTCGACCAAGGACTGCATGCTCTCAATGCTACCTTCGGCGGCACGCTATACGTGGATGTGGGCAGCGAATTACCCGAGGCCTTGCAGCATCGGCATCCTCCGGAGAAAGGCTTACGCCACGCCATCTCGGTCGAGCTAGGCACGCGCTTGGCGGACCTCTACGGTGAAGGCGAACTGGTCGTCAACAGCGAACATCGGCGAGCCGTCTGCAAGGTGGCACGAGGCTTTCGTGTCAGTGCCCGGGCCCTGGACGGTGTCATCGAAGCGATTGAATCCGACCTGGAAGACTGGTTCGGCGTCGGGGTGCAGTGGCGTCCGGCCTCGGCGAGTGCTTCCGGACTCGACATCCAACTTTTCCGTGGTCTTGTCGACGCTGCTCGTCAACGGCAATCGGTTCAGGAATACGTGCCCTCGACCTTTGCCGCTTGACTCGTTGGTCTTATCCGAATGGGGAGCAACCCGGAGCCGCTCCAAGTCCCAGCTGAGCGGCTCCGGTGCTGACATCCCCGAGATGTCGTCTTGAGTGTACACACAATCAGATACTGGTCAAGAGTACACTTATCATTTTCGGGCAGATTAACGTCTCTGTGCGCCCACGAACCGCTCTGAAGAACGGTTTCGCGCCTAAGCTTGAGCTAGCCCGGATTGTGCACAGGCCGGGCTTGCCCGGCGCAAGTGCTGGTTAACAAGAGACTTGCGGATTTTAGTGTTCGTAAGATCACTAGTTGCGCAAGGTCCAAGCCTGGTAACGACTTACGGCAAAGAGGCCGAACCTGTGCACAATCCGGGCTAGATACTTTCCGCACTCCTCACGCTGCCGCCCGCGACGCATCCACTCCGTCGACCACGGGTAGCCGCCCGCGAGGGAATTGCTTCCACAGGACAGCTATTCCCACCAACGTGAGCACCAAACCCGCATGCCCGGCGATTCCCAGGTCACGTAGCACATCGAGGCCGGGAATCCGGGGAAGCGCGTTCGCAAGCAGATTGAGAAGCAACAGCACTTTCATGGGGCTGCTTAGCCGGAGGATGGCACCGCTCTGCTGGTCCAGGGCTAAGAGGCCCATTACCAGAGGTATCGCCAGGCAGAAGTAATGCAGGTGGCAAACAGGACTGAGCAGGAGCATGAGCATCACCAGGCTTCCCAGCAACACAACCGTTCCAGGCCCATCGCATGCAGGGCGCTGGCGCGCTGCCCAGAACAGCAGACCGGTCAAAATGACGCCGATGCTCCAATGAGCGAGGCGCACCCCATCGGAGGGCTGGCGCGGCCGAGTGCTGCGGTCCAGGTAGAGGGTGTTGTGGAGGATGGCCAGCAACGACTGGCTGTCGGTCGAAGGCACATCGGTCAACTCAAGGGCTCGGCTCTGGTCTCCCCCTTGCGTAAGCGCGGGCCGGACCAGAACCTCGGCCCATTCCTCTAAGTAGCTCCAGGCGCGCGCCGGGCCAAAGACGCCAGCCGGGATCACTCCCAGGCCCACGGCCAGCCCCAGGGCGCAAGCGGACAGACAACGCCAATCCCGCTGTCGCAGCGGATAGAGCAACAAGAACGCGGGGATGACCTTCAGGCTGATCGCAGCCGCCAAGCACAGCCCTGCTTGCCAAGAGCGTCCGCGGAGGAAGGCTGCGATCATGCCGCAGAGCAGGAACAAGAGTAGCGCATCCACCTGCCCGCGCATTAACGAACCACCGACGGCTGGTACGCAAGCCAGGAACGGCACCACGCGCAGGGCCCACCAGCGCCAGCAGCCCAGCAGTTGGTTTCGCACGGCTGGATCCGGTGAGGACTGTTCCAAAGCGGAGGCCAACCCATGAACCGCCGCGGCCAGACAGAGCATGCTCAGGAAATACCACACCGCCACCGCGGTGGGGTAAGGCAGGATCCACGCCCGGTCGGCGCCCGCGGGAGGATCGGCCAAGGGAGTCAGCAGGATGGCGAACAAGGGCGGATAGTGATAGTGAAAGCCATTGCTGCTGGTCACGGCGTAGATATCCTCCCCAGCCCGGACCGCCCAGGCCGCCCGGAGGAACACGTCGAGGTCACCCATGCGCCGCCGCAGCAGAGCGGACCGTAGTTCAACGAGACCGCCAAAGAGGATCACCACGATGCCCAGAAGAATTAACCCACACCGTTCCCAACTGTTTAACCACCTTGGCTCTGCAACGGGGCAGGGGGACGGGACCGGTTTCGTTTCGGGCATGATACGATCCCTCCTTGGAAAGGGGGTTAGGGATGTATGACTGAGAGTAGCGAGTACACAGTACTGAGTACTGAGTACTCAGTACTGTGTACTCAGTACTCAGTACTGGACATCGGGCACACGAAGCCCTCCTCCCCAACCCCGAATCCCCGACCGGTGAGCCCGGTATCTCCGACCGCCAACCCCCGACCGGCGTTGACTTTTTGCGCTGCTTACAGAAGAATCTCTACCCTGGCCTTATATGCCAGGGGCAGGTTCGAGTGTCAACGGATGGTGCTTCCCCCTGGTGACGCGGGTTCACTCCGTTGACGCTCGAGTCATGCCCCGCACAGCGGCCGGGGGAACCTTGCGCATGGATGCTCTTAACTTGGCAGCATTTGGAGCCACGCCGCTCAACGACGACCCGTTCGAGTACTTGATCGTGCCGAACTTCATCCGACTCGAAGCGCTGGGGGCCATCAACCGAGATTACCCACAGATCGAGGAGCCGGGCAGTTTTCCCCTCGTGGACCTCGAGTATGGTCCTGCGTTCTCAGCGCTAATGGAAGCCTTGGAAGGCCCCCAAGTACAAGCGGCTTTCGAGGATAAGTTCCGGTTCAGCCTCAAAGGCCGGCCCAAACTGATCACGGTCCGCGGGCGCTGCGCTGCGCACGACGGCCGGATTCATACTGATGGAGTCAGTAAGATCATCACGGCCCTGCTCTACCTGAACCCGAGGTGGGAACAGGCGGGCGGCCGTCTGCGGCTCTTGCGCTCGGCAGAGGACTTTGAGGACGTTGTCGTTGAAGTGCCACCCACGGAAGGCACGCTGGTCGCTTTCCGCCGGCGCGACAATTCGTTCCACGGACACAGGCCGTTCCGCGGCCCGCGACGAGTCATCCAGCTGAATTGGCTCACGGACCAGCGCGCCCATCGTCGAGGCATCCTACGGCACCGGATCTCCGCCTGGGCAAAGAGGATGGGAGGTGTTGTTCGTCCCCATCTCTATGCCCCCACGGAAGCGTCCCATGCTCCGGGAAGCGTGGCCTACTGAGCAGTGCCGTCGAGGTCCGCACTTCCGCCGCCGGAGAGACGCGCCGTGTGCACGGGGAAGGTACCTTGAACGATTCGATGCTCCGGTCCAAACAATTTGAACGCATTCTTCTCATTAAACCGTCGGCCATCGGCGATGTGATTCACACGTTGCCAGTGCTCGTCAAATTGCGCGCGCGCTACCCGGCCGCTCGGATCGATTGGCTCCTGACGCCGGCGATCGCGGAGTTGATCCGACACCACCCCGCTCTTTCGCACGTGATCCTATTCGCCCGGCAAGAGTATTCGCGCTTCGGGCGGAGCTGGTCCGCGACGACCGGTCTCCTCAACCTCGTCACCGCCATTCGACGCACGCGCTATGATCTCGTCATCGATCTGCATGGTCAGTTCCGATCCGCGCTGTTTACTCTGGCCAGCGGCGCCGCGACGCGCATCGGCTTCGATCGTCCCCGGAAAGCGATTCAAGGAGCCTCCAGCCGACGCCTGGTCCGCGAGGCTTACCTCCACGGCTGGACGGGGGCCCGTGAAGGGGCCTGGATCGCGTATTCGCATCGCATTCCGATTCCCACGTTGGATGTCCATGCTGTGGAGCGCTACCTCTGGCTCGGGCCCATGCTCGGCTTGGATGACGATCGCCCCGACTTTACGTTTCCGGTGCCGCCTGCGGCGCAGGCCCGGATCGCGGCGCTGCGGGCACAACGAGGGCTACTGGGAAAGCCGTTAGCCGTGCTCGTGCCCGGGTCCCTGTGGGAGACCAAGAACTGGCATCTAGAGGGCTTCATCGACGTTGCCCATCACTTGTGCCGCACCGGCCGGGCGGTCGTTCTGGCAGGCTCGGCGGCGGATCGGGCCCGGTGCCAGCACGTAGCCAGGGCGTGTCGCGGGGCTGTCGATCTCACCGGTCAGACCACGCTCTCTGAACTGGCAGCGCTCATCCAGCAGGCGGCGATTTGCGTTACCAACGATTCGGGATCCATGCATCTGACGGTAGCACTGGGCAGGCCCGTGGTCAGCATCTTCGGTCCCACGGATCCGCTCTGGATTGGGCCGTTCGGCCAGCCACATGCCGTGGTCCGCGCGAACGTGCCGTGCTCACCGTGTTATCTGCGCAAGTTGCAGCGCTGCCCTCATGAGCACGCCTGCATGCGCGAGGTGAGTGCCGCAGAGGTGATCGGGCGGGTTGAAGAAGTTTTGGCGGCTACGCGGAGGGAGGCAGGTTAGCCAAGAGTGTCACCGGCCGACTTCAGGCATCGCGTTTGCGGTCGATCAAGGCCTGAATCTCCGGCACCAGTTCCGTCGGCACAACCATAACCGTCTGGCCCTTCGCCGACAGGGCAGCTTGGATCTCTGTAGCCTGCTCCTCTTCGGTTTGTTGATCGTGATGCGCAGCTAGTTCACGGATGCGTTTTTCTGTCCAACCCCCTGGCAAGCGCTGTTTTTTCATTGCTGTTTCCTTCTCTTCGCTGACTCCATGAGCGTAGATGTGCGGCAGTCCGGTTACTAATTCCAGAACCGCACCTCCTTCCAGAACCGCACCCGCACTTCCTTCCTGCCATCCTTTCTCGTTCCGTTGCTAGTCGATCGCTCAGGAGAGACGAGTTCGCCGGCTTGGAAACCGTTCCTGGAGTGGACTAACCGTCAGTTCGCGCTGTCGCAACGCACGGCAGGCGCCAACCGCCGCCTGGGCCGCCGCCAAAGTCGTGATGCAGGTCACGCCATGCGCCACCGCGGCCGAGCGGATCTTGCCTTCGTCCGTGCGCGCCCCCTTGCCACTGGGTGTGTTGATCACGAGAGCGATCTGGCCATTTTTCATATGATCAATCAAGTTTGGCCGGCCTTCTTGAAGCTTGGGCACCTCTTCAACTTGAATCCCGGCAGCGCGGAGGGCGTCGCCAGTGCCGCGCGTCGACAGTAAGCGATAGCCGAGTTCCGCCAGGGCCCGCGCGATCGGGATCAGCTCCGACTTATCGCGATCCGCCACGGACACAAAGATCGTGCCGCTCAACGGCAGGGCACTATTCGCGGCCACCTGGCTCTTGGCGAACGCCATCGGGAAATTGTCGGCAATCCCCATGACCTCACCCGTTGAGCGCATCTCGGGACCAAGAATAATGTCCACGCCGGGGAACTTGTTGAAGGGGAAGACACTCTCCTTGACCGAAAAGTGCGTCGGAACTACTTCGTGGTGCAGTCCTAGCTCGTCGAGAGTCTTGCCAACCATCACCAGGGCGGCATAGCGGGCCAGGGGAACACCCGTCGCCTTCGAGACAAACGGCACGGTGCGACTGGCCCGCGGATTGACCTCCAGGACATAGACGGTGCCGTCGCGCGTGACGGCGAACTGCACGTTCATCAGTCCCTTGACGTTCAGCTCACGCGCCAGCTCGCGCGTCTGCCGTTTGATCTCCTCGACCACCTCAGCCGGCAGACTATGAGGCGGAATGACGCAGGCCGAATCCCCCGAGTGGATGCCGGCTTCCTCGATGTGTTGCATGACGCCGCCGATCAGCGTCCGCTGACCATCGCTCAGACAGTCCACATCCACTTCGATGGCAGATTCGAGAAACCTATCAATCAGGATCGGCTTGCCCGGGGAGACCTCCAGCGCCCGCTGCATGTACCGGCTCAGCGTCATTTCGTCGTAAACAATCTCCATGGCCCGCCCGCCCAGGACATAACTGGGCCGGACGATCGCCGGATAGCCGATGCGCCGGGCGATCTGGAGCGCGTGCGGGAGATCCAGGGCCGTGCCGTTGGCCGGCTGTTTCAAGCCCAGCTGCTCGACCAGAACCTGAAAGCGCTCGCGATCCTCGGCAATGTCGATGCTATCCACGCTGGTGCCGATGATCGGCGCTCCGGCTGCTTCGAGTGCCTTGGCCAGGTTGAGCGGCGTCTGACCCCCAAACTGGACGATCAGCCCTTTGGGCTGCATCCGATCGCAAATGTTGAGCACGTCCTCCGCGGTCAAGGGCTCGAAAAAGAGATGATCGCTGGTGTCGTAATCGGTCGACACCGTCTCCGGATTCGAGTTGACCATGATGGTCTCGAATCCCGCCTCCTTGAGAGCGAACGCGGCCTGACAGCAGCAGTAATCGAACTCGATGCCTTGCCCGATACGGTTGGGGCCGCCCCCCAGAATCATGATCCGGTCCGTGCCGCTCGACGGGCGCGTCTCATTCTCCAAAATGGCGGCTGATCCGTCGGCCCCCTGCACTTGCTGGACGGGCGCTTCATAAGTCGAGTAATAGTAGGGCGTATAGGCTTCGAACTCCGCCGCGCAGGTGTCTACCAGCTTGTAGGTTGCGAGTACGCCCTTGCTCTTGCGACTGCGGGCGACCTCATTCTCGCTCGAATGCCACAGATGGGCCAATTGCCGATCGGAAAACCCATGTTGCTTGGCGGTACGCAACAGCTCCGCATCGGCGGCCTCCAGCCCTGGACAGGCTCGCAGTTGGTCTTCGATCTCGATCAGCTCGCGCACGTTATGCAGAAACCAGCGGTCGATCTTGGTCCGTTGATAGATATCGTCGACCGACAGGCCGGCTTTGAGGGCGTAGCGCAGATACCAAATCCGCTCCTCGTTCGGGATGGCGAGCTTCGTGATGATCTCGTCCAGACTCGGCTGTCGCCGGGTTCCCCAGCGGTCGGCGCGATCGCAACCCAGACCGAAGCGCCCCGTCTCCAGGCCCCGCAGAGCTTTCTGCAACGACTCCTTGAAGGTCCGGCCGATGGCCATCGTCTCGCCGACCGATTTCATCTGCGTCGTCAGCGTTGGATCGGCGTCGGGGAATTTCTCGAAGTTCCAGCGCGGCACCTTGGTGACGACGTAGTCGATGGTGGGCTCGAAGCAAGCGGGCGTCTCGCGTGTGATGTCGTTGCGTAGCTCGTCGAGCCGATAGCCAACGGCCAGCTTGGCGGCGATCTTGGCGATCGGGAAGCCAGTTGCCTTGGAGGCAAGGGCGCTGGACCGGCTAACGCGCGGGTTCATCTCGATGGCGACCATCCGGCCATCATCGGGGTTGATCGCGAACTGGATATTACTGCCGCCCGTCTCGACTCCGATCTCGCGGATGATGGCGATGGCCGCGTCACGCATCCGCTGGTATTCCTTATCCGTCAACGTCTGTGCGGGCGCCACGGTGATGGAGTCGCCGGTGTGAACGCCCATCGGGTCGAAGTTCTCGATCGAACAGACGATGACGACGTTATCTGCCCGGTCGCGCATCACCTCCAGCTCGAACTCCTTCCAACCGATGACCGACTGCTCGATGAGCAACTCATGGACTGGACTGAGGTCGAGACCGCGCAGAATGAGTTCGTTGAACTCCTCGCGATTGTAGGCGATGCCGCCGCCGGTGCCGCCGAGGGTGAAGCTCGGCCGCAGGACGCAAGGCAATCCGACTTCGTCCCGAATCGCCTGGGCTTCGGCCAGCGAACGCGCTACGCCACTGTGAGGGACGGCGAGGCCGATCTTGAGCATCGCCTCCTTGAACTTCTGGCGATCCTCGGCCTTGTCGATGACTGCGGCGGTGGCGCCGATCATCTGCACACCGAAGCGCTCCAGTACGCCGTGGTGGTACAGTTCCATCGCAGTGTTCAGACCCGTCTGTCCGCCCAGCGTCGGCAGCAGCGCGTCGGGCCGTTCACGCTCGATGACCTTGGCCACGATCTCCCAGGTGATCGGCTCGATATACGTACAGTCCGCCATCTCCGGATCGGTCATGATCGTCGCTGGGTTCGAATTGACCAGAACGACGTAATAGCCCTCTTCGCGCAAGGCTTTACAAGCTTGCGTGCCGCTGTAGTCAAACTCACAAGCTTGACCAATGATGATAGGGCCGGAACCGATCAACAGAATCTTGTGCAGGTCGGTACGTTTTGGCATGGGTTGGTGTGGTCACCGGGGTATTTTCCATTGCAGCCGCTCTCGGAAGCGCAGGGACACCCGAGGGCGATTCGAGGCGGCGCAGTCTCTGCCTTGCCTACATCCTATTGGGTGGCGAGTGCTCTCCAAGGGGCTGAATTGGAAGTAGTAGGTGGCTTCGTCGCCCAGTGGCACAAGAAATGCTCGACCTTCCCGTTGAGGGATGGGTTGCGAACCAGAACATCACACGGAGGGATGGTCACAGGGGCCGGACCAGGCAGCTCATCTGCTTCTGCTTTGTGCCCGGAGAGGGGATGAGATTATGAATCTGCTGTTACTCCTGTTACTCATCTTGCTCATCTTCACATTCAGTGGTTGGGGTTACGGCACCTACCGAGGTGGCGCTTATGCCAGCCCGTTGGGGATGCTGGGCCTGATCCTGATCCTTGCGTTGCTCTTGATCTTGTTCAGTGGTTGGGGCTTCTTTTATCCCCCACGGGCGCTGTAGCGCCCGTCGCTGCGGCAGACGTGGCGACCCGG
Source organism: Gemmataceae bacterium (assembly GCA_041499985.1). Classification (GTDB taxonomy): domain Bacteria; phylum Planctomycetota; class Planctomycetia; order Gemmatales; family Gemmataceae; genus JBGQLF01. Next base: position 13,930 of record JBGQLF010000006.1, on the reverse strand, counting down.
CCAAGCGCTTCAAGCAGCTTGGGCCGGGTCGTCGCGTTTTTCCGAGAGGGCGCCTTACTGCTGCGTTTCGCCGGACGGTTGAGAGCGCTTCTGCTCGAGCTCTTGATGCCTGCGCCTTGGCTGCGGGACTGTCCTGGAGCACCTGAACCAATGGGGTAACGAGATTCCTATGCAGGGGAAACTTCCTTCTCCTGCACATCAGGAAACGGTAGCCTGGATTCCGCACCAAGCAGAGCCGTCTCCATCAAGGTGAGCGGAGTTACTCGTGTGGGATACGCCGCCGACAAAAGCCGAATCCATCTGCCATCGGTGTCCGCGCGCCCTGGGTCGCGCAGCCACGTCAGAGTGCGGCCAGGGTTGGAGTCGCGGCTGATGCTTCTTGGGTGAAAGCAGGTAGTAGCAACAATCATTCCAAAAGGAGATGCAGACTCGGTCACAGCAGTCGGCGAAGCGGAGAACAGAGGGAACAGGAGCTGGCTAGAGTTTCTGTAAATCTTGCGTTGATAACGTGTGGCAATCCCCGTTTCTCAACTCAATATGGGATAAGATGTTACGGTGATGCCTAATTGCCCCGATTCGCATGAATTCGCGTGGTTTTTCACGACTTACGACGAATTCTACGCGAAATTCACGCGGGGCTTTTGGCACGGTTTTGGGCGGCAAATGAAGGAGCCAGCCCGCAGGGGTTGGCCCCTTTCGTTGCGCGGTAGAGAAATCTCCTTGACCGGCGGGGGCAGGCGCGGCGGCGATCAGGTGTCCGAAGCCGCTTCAGCCGTGACTGTCAAGGGGTGCCGCATGCACGCTTGCGCTTGCCCCTTGACCGGCACGGCGGCGGCTTCAGCGTGCCAGGTAAGGCCATGGGTGGGGTTGGTCAGGAGGGAGAAAGGCGTTGACGGAAAGCGGCAACGGCGGCAGGGTAGCCGCGGGCAGGAAGAATGCATGCGGAAGATCGATCAACTGACCGTCGGCAGCACGGTAGTTTTCACCAGGAAGCCGGTCGGAAGCTGGCTCACCGAGGGGGTGCCGTACTTCGTGGAAGCGAATGGCGGCAAGACGTGTCACTTCCGCAATCCGGTCACTGGCGGCGGCACTTACGATGAAGCGTGGGCGATCCGAGGCGCCGAGTTTGCGGTGCAGAATGCCGGAAGTTGAGGATACGGTAGGGGGGTATAAGGTATTTCCGCATAGAGGCCTAGGCCAAGTAATCTGGACAAAAGGATAGTATTTCGGCACGATGGCGGGTTATCGACGGTGGGATTGGATGCAGGATGAACACGGGACAGAACCATTCCCAGGTCAGTGTGTCAGAGAAAAGGAACGATTGGGCTGCTGGCATCCTGTGGGGTGTCGTGGCTCCAGATATCCTGTGCGGATGCCACTATGCTCAAGAAAATTCTCAGCGTAAGGAACATTGGGAAATTCGTCAGCTGTAGCGCCCACGGCGACGTTGAATTACGCAAATTGAACATAGTGTTTGGCGAAAATGGCCGCGGGAAAACTACACTGGCGGCCATCTTTCGCTCGCTTCAGTCCGGCAGCGCGCACTACATCATTGAGCGGCAGACCCTAAATGGGAGCGACCCGCCGGAGGTGCAGATCCTCCTCCACGGCGGCACGGCAACTTTTACCAAGGGCAAGTGGAGCACGCTGCTGCCGGGCATCGAGGTGTTCGATCAGACGTTCGTCCACGAGAACGTCTTCGCGGGCGATTGCATCGACCACGACCAGAAGAAGAATCTGTACCGGGTCATCGTAGGCGATGAGGGCGTCAAGCTGGCCCGCGAGGTTGATGATCTCGATGTCCGAATCCGGGACGCGAACAAAGAAATCAACGACAAGAAGATAGCCGCCAGCCGGTATGCACCCGCGGACATGAGCTTGGAGGAATTCGTCGCCCTGCCGAACGAGGACACCGTCGAGGCGAAGATTGCCCAGGTGGATGCGGAACTGAGTGCGTTGAAACGGGCCCGGGAAATCAGGGGGAAGGGCTTGCTCCAGCAGTTTTCTCTCCCTGGGCTGCCGGGTAACTTTCGTGAGCTGCTGGCGAAGGACCTCGGCGGCATATCGAGGACCGCTGAGGAGCGAGTGCATGCGCATTTGCGCTCCTGCATGGACGAAGGCGGGGAAGGGTGGATCGAGCAGGGGCTGGAGTATGCGGACAAAGGCGCGTGTCCGTTCTGCGGCAAGCCATTCGGCGCGGCCACCTTACTGGAAGATTACCGGACGTACTTCGGGGAAAGTTACCAGGCCCTGAAGCAGGAAATAGCGGAGATGCACAGGGCGGTGGCGGTAGCATTCGGCGAGCAGGCGCTATTGCGGCTGCAGAGGACCATCGCAGACAACCGGGCGCTGAGGGATTTCTGGCAGCAATTCGTGGGCACCGACGTTTCTGGCATTGCATTCGAGGAACTGCAACTGACGCTGGAGGCTTTGCGGACTTCCGCACTGGCGGTTGTTGCCCGGAAGATGGCCGCGCCGCTGGAGCCGGTAGAACCCGATTCAGCATTCGAGCGGGCGGCTTCCGAATATCAGCGGTCGCAACGCGCAGTCGAGGCGTACAACGGCACCGTTGATGCGATGAACAGCCTGATAACCCATAAGAAAGCCGAAACCGAGGCGGGGAATCAGGACAAGGCGCTGAAGAAGCTTGCCCGGCTGCGTGCCGCCGCTCGGCGGCACAGTGACGAGGTTGAGCAGGCATGTGGAGAGTACGGCGCGGCCTGCCAGGCGAAGAAGCACCTGGAGACGGCGAAGAAGAAGGCCAAGAAGGCGCTGGACGAGTACGCTACCAGGATTTTTGAGACGTACCAAGGGGAAATCAACGACCTGCTGGCCAAGTTCAACGCAGGGTTCCGCATTGACAAGACCAAAGGGAGCTACTTGGGCGGCACGCCGAGTTCGTCCTATGAGATCGTGATTAACGGCACCCGGGTGGAACTGGGCGATGGGAAGAAGGCGCCCGGCACGCCTTGCTTCAGAAACACGCTGAGCAGCGGTGATCGCAGCACGCTCGCGCTGGCGTTCTTTCTGGCACGACTGCATCACGATCCACGGCTGGGCGAGAAGATCGTGGTGTTCGACGACCCGGTCACCAGCCAGGACATGTCCCGCATGACGTGCACGCGACAGTTGATCTGGCGCCTGTGCGAAACGGCGAAGCAAGTGGTGGTGTTGTCGCACAACCCGCACTTCTTGAGGAACTTGTGGTGGAACTCCGCTCGCCGGCACGTCAGGGTGCTGCATATCTACCGTGTCGGTGAGCACAGCACGGTGACCGAATGGGACATCGAGACGGAAACCCAAGGCGAATACTTTCAAAATTATGGGATGCTCGCTAATTACCTGGAGCAGGGCTGTTCAGATCGTCGGCATGTGGCACGGTGCATCCGCCTGGTGCTTGAGGAGTATCTTCGCCTAAAAGCTCCGGCCGAATTCCGGGGGACTGAGTGGCTGGGGGACTTCATTGGGAAAATCCGGGAGGCCGCGCCAGGAACCCGTCTCGCTGCTGCACAAGCGATCCTTCCGGAGCTGGACAACATCAATTCGTTCGCCAAGAGATATCATCATCGTGAAAACCCTGGGGCCGACAATGAGCCGATCACCTATGGGGAGTTGCAGGGTTATGTCAGGCGGACGCTGGAGCTTATCGGCCGGTTTTAAGCATGCCGGATGCCATTCAACTGTCTGGTGTCCTGCAGATGCTCATCGCCTCGGAGCACCTGGGTACCCGCTAGGTGTGCGGCCAAAGCGAAAGGCTGCCCGAGGCGAGGCGGTTGACAGTCCGCAGTGCGGCTTGTCATAGTGAAGGGACCGGCGTTTCTGGGGGGTGCACAATCCGTGTGATAAGTACGAACTAGGCGGCGTAGAACCTTGTTGAAGGAGGTGCGGATTGTTCCCAGTGGCAAGCACATGGCAAGGCGGGATGGCGGTGGCAGCCGGCATCCAGCGCCCAATGACTAATCCGGGACGTCCCTGGATTCGAACGACGTTTCAGCTGATTTCGGCAATACCCGCGCTCCCTGAAGCCAGCGACAGGAAGTTCGTCGAGGCGTACAGGTGCGTGATCTTTTGGGTGATGGACCGGGTTCCTGAGCGACTGCCGCAAGCGGCCTGGGATGGCCAGTCCTTTCGCATGGAATGGCCTGGGCAAAAGGTCGAAGTGATCGCCATTCCGGAACGGGGGGTCTGGTCATTCAGGCTGGAACACCCCGATATGCCGTTCGGCAATCGACCGGCTGTCCCTGGGCGAACTTGGACCACGGACATCACCTTCACAAAGCGTGAGCAGGGACTTTCTGTGGGTGTTAGGTCGTTTTGTGCCTCCCTACCTTACGGAGATGCGGAAGTCGTTTTTACCCGTCCCCGAGTTGTTGTGGAGCTTGCTCAGCGACTCGGGTTGACCGACCAAAGGAATCTGTCGCGTGAACCCTGGCTGCTGGCAACGGAACAGGACCTGAATGAATTCAAAGCCTTCTTGACCAATGCATCGCGGTTGCTGCCGGTGGTCGTGCTTAGCCAACCGGATAAGACACGATTTAATGTCACTGTGTCGGATTTCGTTCTTGATCCTGTTGAGCTTGCGAAGCGAACACTTGGGCTAGCCCACGTTATCCAACTTCCTTGGGAACTGGGCTACAAGTGGACGGAAATGGTCGGAAAGCCTTGGTCGGTCTATCTGGGAGCCGTTCGCACCTACATGCCGGGGCTGGATTTCGAGAATGATCCTCCGTCCTGGCACCCGTCAACCTTTGCCGAGAAAGTGATCTTCTGGAAACAGCCCGGTGATGATCACGTAGGAGAGGGGCCGTTTACCGACTTTCTCGTAGACCGACTCCATCTGCACGCAGCAACCAGGCGTCTTGAATGGGGGGATCTGCTGTTCATCTCGGAGGCAAGAACCAAACAGGTTGAGGTGGCCAGAAGCAAGGCGAGTGAGACTTCCGATTGGAAGCAACTCTATGAAGAGCAGATTGCTGCCCTTGACAAGAAGATCGAAGAGCTTGAGCAGGACGCTAAAGAGCATAGCGACGAGGCGCTACGCTCAGCGAAGGAGCGCGATGCCTACAAAGATGACAATCGACAGCTTCGTTATCAGGTGGATGGGTTACGACAGGCGTTGAGTGAACGTACAGGTGGGAAGAGTGAAAGCGACATTCTGATTCCAGATAACTACGACGATTTGCCGGAGTGGGCGGCCCAACATCTCACGGGACGGCTTGTTCTCCATTCTCGGGCACTTCGCGGTCTGAAAGATGCGATTTACGAAGATGTCGGCTTGGTCTATCGCAGCCTGCTTCTGCTCGCCAACGAGTACCGCAATCAGTGCCTCGGGCGCGGTGGAGCCAAGGAGGCATATGAGGAAAAGATGGGCGAGTTCGGATTGCGCTTCAGCCGGTCAATCTCGAAGGAACGTGCCGGGGAGCAAGGTGATGATTACTTCGTTCGGTTTCCCACAGCCTCAAGCGGAAAACGGCTCTTGGAATCGCATCTGAGGAAAGGCAGTACCAAGGATGATCGGTACTGCCTTGGAATCTACTTCTTCTGGGATGATGACACACAGCAGGTCGTAGTGGGTTGGTTGCCCAGCCACTTGGACAACCGAATGACGTGAAGCGGCCGCCGCCGGATTTAGTCGGGATACGGCCCGAGGAAGCGCTTGCCGTTGAAGTGGATCATATGCGTGGGGCTTTCGGCGACCCACACTTCCGTCTCCCACGAAATCTGGTCCAGGTACTGCACCATCGCCTTGCGCGTGAGGAACGCCGTCACAAACACCAGGCCGGCCGCTGAGCCGGCAAAGAGCCGTTGCAGCTCCTGGCGGCGCTTCGGGTCGATGGGACCATGCGAGGTCACGGCCTCGATCAGCACCAGCCAGTCCTTCTCCGTGTAATGCACAATCACGTCCGGCATCTTGCCGTGGTGCTCGATGCGCACGCCGAGCGCGGCCAAGGCCTGCTCATCGAAGTACGCGAACTTCTCGTCGGTGTCGCCCACGTACAGGAACTTCCCCGGCGCGGTGAAGCGAGGGCAGAAGTGGTCGATGATTTCCTTGATGAGGACGTTTTGCCCGCCCGGCGACAACGTGATTTCCTTGCCCGGCGCGAGGCTCACCGGGATGCGTGTCATCTCCCGTTCCTGGGCGTATTTCTGGCGGAGCGTTTCCACCGAGGATTGGTAGGTGGCCAGGTCCCGCTCCCAGGATGGGCTGCCATAGGCGCGCAGGAGTTTTAGGGCGGAGGTTTCGATCTGGTACACGGCCTTGGGGCTGTTGACCGGCCGTTCCGGCTTGTCGGGATTGGCCACGATCAGCCCGGCGTCGAGAAACTGGTGGACGGTCTGGCGGCGCACGGTCTCGCGCGTGTTCGGCTTGTACGTCTTGCCGTAGTGGTCCCGGAAAAAATCCATCATGGGCGTGATGCCACACAGCGGCTCTCCGGCCTGGGACCACGGGGTATCGGGCTTCAGGCCGAGCAGCGCCAGGAGCGTCAGTGCCGAGCGTTCGTTGAGCTGGGGGCGCGGAAAGTCCAAGGCTTTGAGTACCTCCAGCGCCTCCTCGATCCGCTTTTTCACCAGGGCGGGGTCCATTCCTTGCTCTTTGGCCATATGCAGCTCCTTCCGCATTAAGTCGTCCACTTCGGTTTGGCCAGGGAATTGGCCGGCAACGCCGCGGCCCAGCTTGAGCAGCTGTTGCAGGCTGGGGTATTTGAGGCTGCGCAGGTCCGTGGCATTGACCTGGGTGTGCCCGTTGAACTGACGGAAATAAGCGTCCACCAGGGTAGAATTCAAGAAGACCGCCAGCCCGCGTGCCAGCGTCAGGTCGATGCCGGCGCCGTTGTGATGGAAATAGTTCAGGTGGTTTTCAAAACCGACCACCTCGCCGGGAATGCGCTGCGCATCGTAAACGGCGGCCACGACGCGGCGTTTCTCCTCCTTCGCCGAGAAGCGGCGCACCAGCACATAGTGCTCATTGGGCACCAGCTGGTCGCGTATCTTCTCGGCCACAGCGATGGCGTTTGGCTTGCGGGAGTCTAGCTTCGGCCAGGCGATGTACCCGTCCTGAAAGTGCGTGGGCCAGATGAGCGGAGCCGTACCCTTGCTGGGCCGGTCGCGCAGGAATTCCTTGGCGCGGAAGTCCACCACGCGCCCAGTGGAGACGGTCAGTTGCAGGTCGGCGAGCGTGGCCTGGAAGCTCGACATCATGTCCACCACGTGCTGCCCGAGGCCATCGGCAGCGATATGGATGAAGGCCTGCGGGTCGCCGGCCCGCACTACCTGACGATAGGGAATGGTGCGAGTTAACGGAAGCTCGTCGTCGGGGTCGGCGCTGGCGGTGATCGTCACCTTCGCCGGGGTGCTCTGTCTTGCCTCATCTTGGCGGATTGCGTGAACAATGACGTTCTCCTGCAGCACCTCATCATCGCGGAAGGCCTGCTGCCGCGACTCGAAGACGTGCAGCCGCCGCAGCCCCATGTGCTGGAGGAAGAATTGCCGGAAGGTGCGGAAGTAGCTGCCGTTGCAGAAGCTGCGGGGCGTAATCGCTACCATCTCGCCGCCCGGGTGGAGCAGGTGCACGGCTAGGGCCAGAAACCCCGTGTAGAGGTTGCTGGTCTCGATGCCGAGTTGCTGCAGCAGCTTGCGGGTATCCGAGTGCGTGTTGATCTTCTTGTAGGGTGGATTCAGGATAGCGCAGTGGAACCGCTTGGGAGATTGTTGTGCGAACAGACCGCCGGCGAGGAGGCCCACGGTGCTGGCGATAAAATCGCTCTCCACGATCTCGCCGTGAAAACGCACGCCGGCGCGGTCGCACTCGCGCTCGCACAGGCGAAACGTGTCCGGGAGGTAAGAGGCCAGCTGGGCATCGATCTCGTAGGCGGTGACGTCGATCTGCTGGGGCGGAGCCTTGCGGCGGCACAGCTCGGCGACCGCCGCAGCAAAGAGGGAGCCGACACCGGCACCGGGGTCGAGGATCGACACCTTGTCCTGACGGCACTCCAGCATGGAGGCCATGAAGCGTGCAACAGGTGCCGGGGTTAGAAACTGTCCGAGCTGGGACTTCCGCTGCGCATCGAGCTGCCGGCCCGCGTCCAGGCGCAGGAAATCGACTTGTTCTAAGAGATCGGCCCCCATGTCCACCTTCCGGGGCGTGGCCCGGGGCAATACGGTTGCCTGCACAATTCCGGCATTCAGCATGACAGCTTACCACGCGGTAGTCATGGGTGAGAGCCAGCAAGCTTGGGCCTCCTGGCCATGCCAAAACAGACGGATCGGCACAACCGTTAGAGCCGCGACGGTTGGACCAGGGGGTTGATGCTTTGTTGCTTGCATCTCGGACAGTATGGCTTCGATCGAGGTGTGTCAATCACAGCCGGTTTCCCGCACAGGCCACACGGTCGCTGGCGCTCCCGACCGTCGCGGTGCGCCCGGCCCCCGGCAGGGCGCGGGAAAGGCCGCTTCCGGTCTGTGTAGGAAGGGGAGAGAAAAACGCTGCCGCCGGTCCTCGTCGGCGTCGCCCAGTCACCGACGCGGCCAGCGGCAGGTGCATTCCAGCGTAGCAAAGGCAGGCCGCCTGACAAGAAAAATGATGTTTAAGACTAGATCTAGATATAGAGCAAAAAGTGCTGCCCGTTCAGATGCGCTTGTGGCGCTGGGATGCTTTTTCATCGTATTTGAAGATTTGTCGGCCCTCATCGTCGGTTTCGTGCGTGAACTTGTAGCAGCTTAGGTCTCGGTGGAATATTTGGCACTCGTCAGAAACGGTGTCACAGTGGCCATCGTGCGGGCCGCCTTGCAGGATGATCTTCATGCCATGTGTCCTTTTGGAGGTTTCATGGGCTAGGTATCCCACAGAGAGTATAGCTCGCAGGCAACGACTGGACGGCAAGCTTGGATCTGGGTAAATCCCAACAAAGGTACACAAACCGTCACAGGATTCCTTTGCGCATAGACACTGAACGCTTCGCGTTTGCCGCAAGAGCGGCCTATGCGGAAGGAAAGAGGCGTGGCCGGTGGGGGTAAGGGGAAGGCCTCGGCCAGGGTAAGGAACGACGAGGATTGTGCTGACGCTGGCTGCGGAATTGCAGGCGCAGGAGCGGTTCCCTCGGCTGCCGGCGGGCCTTTGGCGCGGGCCTGGAATTTTCCAGACGGCGTCTGGAAAATGTCCCAGCCGAGATAAAGGGGCCGACAGGCTCACCTGCCCGTGGGGTTGCCGTCGTAGGGTCCTACTAATGGGTTCACGGTGCAGTGAGGCCGTGGTTGTCCGGCGGTGGTTGGTGCCGGAGGGGAAGAAAGCGGATTTCTACCCGGCGGTTGAGAGCCGTAGCGATGCGGCGGAGCATCGCCAGGGAATGGCCTTCGTAGTCGGCGTCTTCCAGGCGGCAGATCACCGAGGCGGTGGTGCCGACCAGCTTGGCCAGCTCCCGCTGGCTCAGGCCGGTCTGAGTGCGTAGCTGGTAGATTTTGCGTGCCACCTCGTCCTGGGCTCGGGCTTCCTCCAGGGCGGCGGTCCGGGCCGGCCGGCCTTCGTAATAACGGCGATGCATGATTTCGACGGCGTCTGTGGTCGGTTTGCGTTTCCTGGGCATGATCAACTCTCCTGATGCGAGTGGTGGCTCGGGTCCTGCGCAAAACTGTGTTTCGCCGCGACGGCGCGGTCGATGTCCCTGGGAGGAACCCGCTGCTCCTTCATCAGGCCGTGAGAAACCACGGCGGCGATGTTATCGTGAAAGAAATAGAGCATGCGGTAGTTCACTGTCCCGAGGCGGACGCGCAATTCGTAAATGCCGTCGCGCAAGTAATCGGCTTCGGGGCGGCGCAGTTCGTGGCCCAGCTCCCGCAGCCGTTCGATCTTGATACGGCATTTGTCGAGCGCCTTTTCCGGGAGGGTATCGAACCAGTCCACGAGTGGGACCGTGCCGTCGTCCTCCCGATAAAAGACGACCTGAGTTTGAGGCATCCTACCTCCTGACAGGCAGGTTCGCATATTTGCGAACGTAAGTCAAGGGGTGATTAGAGGTGGAACTCCAAACCGTAACTTTCGGTTCCGTTTCTCCCCGAACCCCAAATTCGGCTGTTAATTCTCGCGACACTGTCGCGACAATCTCCTCGCCGTAGCCAATCTAGTGGAAGATGCAGCGTGACGGCTGTTCGGACGGCTTATGTCGGTTTTCTGTTCCGTTGCTACTCAGACCCCTAATTGCGGCACTTGGCATAGAGCCAGATATTCATGGGGCGGTTGTTGACGATCTCGACCTCATCGAACTCCACCGCGGCACCGCTGTCGAGCGGGTTCCGACGCGGAGTGGTGGAAAATGGTTACCAGATGGTAGGAAGCGGCGCGGCGCGGATCTTGGTATCGCGGGTAACCAGGGGAAGCCGGTGGGCCAGGGCCGTGGCGGCGATGATGCGGTCCGGCATGTCGGGGACCAAGGCGCGGGGAACCTGGTGCAGCGCCTGGGCGACGCTGAAGTCGACCGGCAGCAGGTGCATCGCCTCGGCGGGGTCGGTCAGCGTGTTGACCAGCGCATCCAGGGAAGCCTGTAGCAGCTTGCCTTTCTCGACCAGGTAGATGACCTCGACCACGCTGATGGCGGAGACGAAGATGCCGGCTCCGGGCTGGTCCGCCTGGGTCAGGGCTTGATCGGCGGCGGCAGAGAGCTGGGACGGCTCCAGCAGATACCAGAGGGCGGCGTGCGTGTCGGCAGCGACCGGACTCATCGCACCTCAATCCATTGAGATATCCCGGGGGAAATTGCCCCAGGCTTCCTTGCGGGCTTCGTCGATATCGTCGGCGGAGATGTGCACGCCAAGGTGAGCGAAGCGGCCGCGCAGGCTGCGACGCTGCGGCGGCGGTGACGTAGGAGCAAGGGTCTCCACGAAGTGGAGCACCTTCTCCAGGTCTTCGGGCGAAAGGCCCTGGAGCTTGGCGATGACATCCTGCGGTAGGTGGGTCATGATGAAGATTCCTCCTCCAGAAGGGTACAACAATCGGGGGGAGGCCGTCAATAAAGGCTCGCTGTGTATCGTACGATGCACAGCCGACGGGGTCGGCTACTTTCCCGAACAGACACGCGTCCGCTGACGCTCCCGACGGCGCCGGGGCTTCCTGCCCCTCCCGGCAGGAAGCGTTGACCCGGGCCGTCTATGCGGGAAAGGAAGGACGGGTGAGGATACCGGCCGGGGGTATGGTGCAGAAAAGCCGTAGCTGCCCGGCTGCCGGCAGTGCTGGGGTGGGGTGGGCCGGTGCGGACACGCGCGCGCCTGCTTCGTGCCTGCTGCCAGCGCCGGCCGCCGCCTGACCATCGCCCCGAATTTCCGGCCAGGGTCCCAAGGCACGGTCATGGACGCCGTGGCTTGGGGGGACGGAAATTCGAGAAGGCGGCCGACCGTGTCAGCGTGGCGGCGCCGGTGCGTCGTGGGCGGACTCCGGCTCCTGCCGGCACTGCCCCCGCCACTGGCGTATACGGGCCGGGGGTATGTGGATGTGGCCGTGGTTGACGGCCTTCTCTACCGTGGGGCGGTAGGCGGCGTCGGCCGCAAGCGCTGGGTCGGGGGCGGGAAGCGCCTCCGTCCGGCGGCGGATGCGCGCGGTGACGGGCTCCTCGGCGGAGGAACGGCGATTGCCTGCGCGTGGTGGCGTGGCCTCGATGGTGTGCGTAGCCTTGAGCGCCTTGATTTGTTCGGCGAGTTCGGCAACCGTTGGCTGTGGGTCGGCGCCTGACTCGGGAGCCGCCCCGGCAAGGCCGGCCTTGAGTCGGTCGCGCAGGGCGGTCAGCTCGGACAAGTAGGAGTCGTGGAGGAAGGGTGCGCCGAGGCGCGCCTGGTAGTCGCGCAGCTGGGCCTGCGCGATCGCTAGGTCTTGGCGGACGGAGCCGCATTCGGAGCCGTAGGCGCCAGCCAGGCGCTCCACGGCATTGAGGACGGCGCGTGGCCCGGAGTGTTCTCGCAAGAGGCCGGACTGGCGCGTGGCTGCCCCTTCGAGGTACACGTCGGGGGCGTATTGGGGATGAAGAACGAGGCCAAAGCTTAAGCCCCGATAGACGCCCAGAGGAACGCGCCGCGTCTCGCGGACTGTCTCCGGCAAGGAATCCAGGCACCGGCCAAGGATACCCGTCGCGTCCTCGCGGGAGGAGGTGCGGCTGCCGATGGTAAGGGGGTCGGCGGCATGCGCCGTGGCGGTGGCCAGGTCGGCCGTGAGGTGGGACAAGCGTTGCGACAGCCGGTCGATGGTCGCGGGCAGATCGCGCAGACTCCGCCGGGCGAGGTATTGTTCGTCGGCGTGATGCTTCTTCAGAACGCTGAGCCGCTGTAGCTCGGCGTCGGCCTCGGCGAGGGTGAGTACCGCCGGGTTGCCCGAGGCAATGGCCTTGACCTCGGCATAGGAAAGTTCCTGGCCGCCGATGTCCAGGGCGCTGCGGACGGCGTTGTCGCCGGTGATAACCTGCGAGATGAAGCGGGCCTTGGTTTCGAGGGCCTGCCACATATAGGAGTCAAAAGATCCGGTTGTGACGTAGCGGTAGACCGCCACTTCCTCGTTGGCGTTGCCCTGGCGCAGGATGCGGCCCTCGCGCTGTTCCACCTCGGCCGGCTTCCAGGGGGCGTCGAGGTGATGCAGCGCCACCAGGCGTTTCTGCACGTTGGTGCCGGTGCCCATCTTCTGCGTGCTGCCGATCAGCACCCGGACCTGGCCGCTGCGGACCTTGTCGAACAGGGCCTGTTTCTTGGCGTCGGTGTCGGCGTCGCCGGCGGCGGCGATCTGCGCGCGGGGGATACCGCGGGCCACAAGTTTCAGGGTGATCTCCTGGTAGGGCGAGTAACCCCAGGGCGTGGGGTGAACGCCCAGGTCGGAGAAGATCATCTGCGTGCCGCGGGCCTCGGCCGTGCGTTGCCAAATGGCGGCGACGTTGTCCACGAGCGCGCCCACCTTGGAGCCGGGGAAGTCCGCCGCTGTAGCCGAGAGCATGCGGGCGTCGAGGGCGAGCTTGCGCCCGTCGGTGGTGATGGCCAGCGTGTTGTCTTCCCTTGGGTCTACCTTTTGCGTCCGCAGCCGGTCATAGCGTGCCACCAGCTCCTGCTGGAGGGCACGCTGTTCGTCCGACATCGGGCAGGCCACGACGATCGGCTTGCCGCCTTCGAGGCGGGGTCGGGGCAGGTCGAGCATCTCGGCCGTCTGTACATCGGCGAAGGCGCGGAACATCTGCTGGAGTTCGGGCAGGTTGGTGAAGCGGGCGAAGCGGCTGCGCGGCCGCAAGGAAGCGCCGTCCGGGGCGATTTCCATCGTGTCGATGACTTCGCCGAACGTGGCCGCCCAGCCGTCGAAATGCTCGATGCCGCGGCTTTTCAGCCCCTCGGGGTCGAGGAATCTTTGGATCGTGTACAGCTCCACCATCGTGTTGCTGATCGGCGTGCCGGTGGCGAACGTCACCCCGTGGCCGGGGTGCTGCTGGTGCAGGTAGCGCGCCTTCATGTAAAGGTCGAAGGCGCGCTCGCTGCCGCCGGTCTGGATGCCGGCGACGCGCTCCATCTTGGTCGGCGTCTCCAGGTTCTTGAAGAAGTGGGCTTCGTCGATGAACAGGTGATCGACGGCGAGTTCGTCAAACAGCAGGCCGTCGTCCTTCTTGTCCTCGGCCAGCAGGTCTTTCAGGCGGGCTTCGCGCTTGGCCTTCTGCTTCTCGATGGTCTTGATGATGTTGCGGTGGGCGCGAGTGGCGTCGCGGCTGGCACCGTCCTTCAGGAGCTGGTCGTATTCCTTGATCTGCTCGCTCAGGAACGCCTCCTGATACGGCCGCGACATGCCGACGCGCTCGAATGAGCTGTGGGTGATGAGGATGCCGTCCCATTCGCCGCTGGCGATCTTGGCGGTGAGAAACTTTCGCCGATCCCGCGTGAGGTCTTCCTTGGTGGCAACGAGCAGCCGGGCGTTGGGGTAGAGCTG